>CAZURY010000413.1:0-2541 GCA_964623145.1 uncultured Desulfobulbus sp.
TTGGGCGAGGTAAGCGAGGGACGAGACTCCGAAATACAATTTTTCAAGGTTCCCTAATGTTATGACAACTCTTTTCGCCGGGCCGGAGAACCCTGCCATCTGGTGTGCCCGGCAAGGGTTTCTCCCTTCATCACCAGCGAGAGTCCTTCAAGTTCAACCCCGTCCTCAAGGGTAGCATCGTACAGTATCACTGCTCTTGGCCCTATGGTGCATCGATTACCGATCTGCAGCCGGGACATCTTCATCACCCGGTCTTCAAAGAGGTGGGTCTGCAGGGAACAGGCCTGGCCGATGGCGCAGTCATCCCCCACCTCCACCAGATCAAATTCGGTGAGAAATGTGGTCTCAAAATAACAACGTCTGCCGATGCGGACGCCGAAAAGACGCAGAACCGGCGCCATGAACGGTGTGCCGGTCAACCGGGCCAGCAGCCAGGGAACGACAACGTTTTCATACAGGGCCGTCACCAGCTCACTGCGCCAGACAAAGGGAGACCACATGGGCCTGACTTTTGGCCGATAGGATCCAACTACTATTTTTTTGATGGCGGCAATGAGCAGGGTTACAGCAAAGCCGACCAGTAATACCGCCGATCCTTGAAGCAGAGCAGCCACCGGCATCGAAAAAACGGCAAGTAGAAAGATGGCCGACAGCAGTAAAACAACCGAACCCAGATAGGCAAAGGTTGCCGGCAGGGTTACCCGAAAATATTCATATCCAAGTCTGCGCAGATACAGTGCCCTGGTCGGGGAAAAGGTCAAATGTTCCGGAAACGATTCACTCTGCTCCCGCTCGGGTAGATGCAGAGGCGGTACGCCGAGCCAGGTGGTATCGGCGGGAACTTTCCGGTCCGGCGGCACTGATAACACGCCGATGAGGGAATTATCACCAACCTTTGTCTTGCCGGGAACAAAGGCCGCATTCCCTATAAAAGAACGTCTGCCGATATGCACCGGGGCCAGAGTAAAACAACCGCCGCGCAATACAGCCGGACCCACATGGGCAATATCAGCGACAAAGGATTGATCCTCTATTTCCAACAAATCAGGAATAATATGGGAGATGGTGGAAATCTCGGCCAGCCGACCAATCTTTGCACCCAGAAGTCGCAGAAACGGCGCCAGGTACAGGGTCGCGTACAGGGAGTTGGTCATACCCAGACTCATCTCCATCAGCCGATCAACAAACCATTTGCGCATATAAAGAAAGGAGCGGACGGGATATCTTCCCGGCTTGATGGTCGGCAGGACCATTTTTTTCAAAATCACTATCAAGCCGCTCAACGAGAAGACGAACAACAGGCCGACAACGGGTGCGGCTGCAAATAAACCCGGAACACCAAAGATCTCATAACTGATTATAGAAACCAAAATCGACGGCAGGGAAACGATGAGCGGCACCAGCATGACGCCAATGACGGCAATACCCTGTGTCGTCCGGAATAGCGCCGGTCGGCAGGAACCAACAGGCTCGTTGTCTTCAGCGTTTTCTCCTGCTGCCTGTGATGAGGCGGGACGTGCCGGAGAACCGGAGAAAAAGTTTCCGGCCGGAATCTTCTCTCCGGAACCAAGAAATGATTGCGCCCCAAGCTCTGCTTCATCCTCCATCGTTGCGCCGGGCATGAGTATGGAGTTGGAGCCGATTACACATTTTTTCCCGATATGAACCGGTTCAATACAGAGCCGGTTATGTTCTACCCGGTAACAAAAAATATGACTACCGGTATTCACCACCGTTTCCGAACCAATGGTTACCAGATCCGGCAGGTGCAAAAGCGGTGAGGCAAGAATGACGTCCCTACCGATTCCGGCCCCAAACAGACGATAATAAACAGAAAGCAGCGGAGTACCGCTCATAAGCGCAAGAGGAGCCATGGACATCATTTTATCCACCAGCCAGAACCGAAGAAAAAACCAGCCCCAAAGGGGATAGATACCGGGCCGTACCCGCCCAAGGAGTACCCATTTGGAGACAACAGGCAGAATAAAAGCAAGCAGCAGCGAAATCCCAAGCCCGAGAATACCTAAACCGGCAACCCGTATATAATCAGGGTTGTTCCAGTTAACAGTTGTGATGAGCCGGTTTAAAATCCACAGCCCTGGTATGGCAGAGAGCGCGGAAAACAGGACCAGCGAAACCACCTGTACTACACCGCATACCCATACCCTGAAATTTGAGGCCCGGAAAAAGGGCTGGACAAGTTGTTCTTCCGACCGAGGCATTTGCCTCTCCTGCTCCTTTTCAACGTATTGTCCAAGAGCCCTGATAGTGGGATACTGATAAAGATCGGATAATCCCAGACAGGCCATTACCGGATCCTGCCGCAGGGTGGAAACCAGCCGGGCGACGATCAGGGAATGGGCACCCAGATCAAGAAAAAAATCATCGGTTACCGACACCGTATCCATACCCAGCAAAAGGCCTAGTTCTTCGGCGATCCGGCGTTCAATATCAGTATCCGGCGCTTCATAATCGCCCCCGACAACGCCCAGACGTGAACCCGACGGCGCGGGCAGAGCGTTTCGGTCGATCTTGCCGTTT
>CAZURY010000414.1:0-2534 GCA_964623145.1 uncultured Desulfobulbus sp.
GGCCCAGGCAAGGTTAAAGAGTATTTCGCTGTTTTCCGGTTCCAGATCAAGGGCATGTTTGGCGCCGGAATGCTTTCATGTGGAGATGTTTATTGGACTGTGGCCGGGGAGGTTGTTAGATCCACCGGTTTTGGGGCTTCAAAGGTAAATGATGTCTGCATGGGTGAGGTTTTGATCATTCGGTACAGAATCGACACTCTGGCTGCTTGGGGATTGTTGTGCATAAAGTCTGCGAGGACCTGCAGGGCAGCGTCTTTGTTTCCCTGATTGTAATAGACCTTTGCCAGGTTCATGGCATAGTTTTTGTACGTGGGGTCAAGCTCCAGCCCCTTGTGGAACGATTGAATGGCTCCTTTGAAATCATTGGTTTTAATCTGGCAGAATCCCAGGTTATTCCAGGCCGGGGAATGGCTGGGGAGTCTTCTGACGGCCTCCATGAAATAGGGCTGCGCTTTTTTGAACTCTCCCAGGTATACATAGGCGTTGCCAAGGGCCATGCAGCCGTTGATTGTATCTTTATCGTGTTGATACAGTTTTTCAGCTATTGCCAGGCCCCTTTCCGGCTCATCCATGTACAGGATCAGGAGTTTGGAAAGGGCAGTCATTGTTTCAGGCTGGTAGTGGTCCATGCGGATGGCCTGTTCAAGGGCGGGAAGAGCCTTGCGGTATTGCCCGCTATTCATATAGGCAATTCCCAGGTTTGTATACGACCGGACAAGGCCGGGGGATTTATTGACGACATCCTCCCACATGGTGAGCGGAGTGCGCCAGACAAAGTTGCGCATAAAGGTTCCGTTGCCGTAGAGGATCAGAACAAGGGCAAGAAAACATGCCGCCGGCCACTGTCTGCTGAATTTCCGGGCAATAAAAAGCAGGCCTGCCGCGATAAGCATATATATGAGTACGCCGGGAAGATAGGTCCGGTGTTCATAGATCAGTTCCAGTGGCAGGATAGTGGATTCAATGGCAAGGTTGGCAAAGTACCAAATAATGGAGAAGGAGATAAGATTATATTTACGATGAATAAAGATCGCACCTGTGAGAAGGAATAAGACAGAGATAATGGCCGGTAGTGTTTGGGGTGGCGTGAGCAGGCTTGTAGAAAGCTGCACCTCATGGGTAAGGTTGAGCAGGTCGATACGAGGAACAAGTATCTGGTACAGGTAAAAGAGAACAATACGCGGCTCCGTGAGCAGCCGCTGGCCCAGGGTGAAATTACGGTGGGAAAAGGAAGCGGCAATCTTGTTGGGGTCGGTCAGCATCAGGACTGTTTTCGGTGCGAGAATCAGGCCCGCCAGCAGGGGACCGGCCAGGAGCAGCAGGTAGATGAGCAGGGTTGTTTTTTTTTGTGCCGGGGTACAGAGGGGGTAGAAAAAAAGATAGTCGGTCCAGACAATTATGACTGGAAGCATCGCACTGTTTTCCTTTGACAAAAGAGAGGCTGCCGCCGCAATTAGCATGAGGAGTAGGGACGCGGTCCGGGTTGTGGCGCTGATCCGGGTGCCGGGGAGCAGGGATCGGCGAAACAGGATAAAGCCGCAGAGACTGATGATGTAAAATATGGCGGCCAGGCTGGTCATCCGCTGGATTATATAGGTGGCAACGTTGGTCTGCAGAGGGTGCAGGGCAAAAAGAAAGGCGCTCAGTACTGCCAGCTCATATTGATGTTTGCTGAACCAGGCCGGACGAATGGATGGAATGCCTAACAGCAGATAGATAAACCAGTACACTGCCATGGAGGTGAGGACGTGGATGGCAATGTTGACCAGATGATAACCGTACGGGTTATACTGTCCCAGGTAAAAGTTTATACCCAGAGTAAGGCAGGAAAGAGGTCGATACAGATGCGGGTCGTCATTAGTCCAGATAAATGTTTGCCGGAGTTGCTTCAGGGAAAGATCGGTGAGATGCAGGTTGGGACGTTCAGTGATCTGCAGGTCATCAAAATGGAAACTGTTGTGCAGGGAGTTGGAATAGACCAGTGCCGTGCAGACGAGAAGCCCGAACAGAACAACAGCGTGTTTGCGGAAACGGTGGCAGATAACGCTCATCTCATTATTGTCAAGTTACAACAGCATAAACTATGGGACATATTTCAGGACGGCATGAAAAAACCCCGCCGCCGGAATGACGACAGGGGTAAAAGAAATCGGTGAAACAGATATTTTACTGGAGACCGCCACTATCGCTTCTGTAGGTAATTGTGCCTACGCCGTGGGTAGCATCATGCAGGCTAAAGCTGAAACTGCTTGCATTGGCTGCGGGGGGGTTAACAAAGGTGGTAAACTTGGACAACTTACCACCATAGGCGTTGGTCAAAAGCGTAGCCTGTGTGGTGGTATATCTGCCAGTGTCAGAAAAATAGGCCTCTTCAGCATTGGCAATGGAATGTGCGTCCGATTTCAGGGCGGCAACATAGGACCTGTCTCTGTAGGCGGCAAATTGCGGGATGGCAATTGCAGCCAGGATACCGATGATGGCGACAACGATCATCAGCTCGATCAGGGTAAAACCTTCTTGTTTCTTCATAATTT
>CAZURY010000415.1:0-2505 GCA_964623145.1 uncultured Desulfobulbus sp.
AGATCATGCAGCAGTATGGTTGCCGTGGCAATGAGAAAGCATTGGTTTCTTGTACAGGTGGTTTGCTGTTGGAGGATCAATCCAGCCGCCGGACCGATGAGCAGGGCAAACAGGACTGAGTGGCCTAACTGGCGCGCATCGTGCCAACCGTACAACAATCCGCATTGACTGATGATGTCGGGAAGGTATGAAAGAACTACGAGGGATGTTGTTAAAAAAGGTATTGAAGGATGCGCGGAATCTACGGCGGTTGCGGCAGTATCATGCTTAAGAACCAGAGCCGTAGCCATTCCTGTGAAAGCGTGTCCAAGTAGGGGCATAAGAGTTGAATAGGGGGTAGCGTCCAACGCCACTTCCGCGAAGGCGGGAGTCCAGAGCGCTACCGGCTGAGTTTTGTAATAACCACTGAAAACAAAATACTTATGATTGAAAACTTATGCAATCTTTAAGCTGGTATTATCGTCGATTACAGAGCATGTCTCCGGGGGAGATCATCTGGCGTCTTCAGTCCGAAGCGCGGGATGTTGCGGACCGCTTTCGTTTTCCGATGGGTTTGTATCCTAAACCGGAGATTGATTGTACGGAAGAGGAAGGTGTGCCCGGTTTCCGTGTTTCAGAAGTCGCTGCCGGTGCGTTGCTGAAACAAGATGTCTCCACCCATGGGAAAAAATGGCTGGAAAAATTACTGAGTCAGGCGGATCAGATAATTGAACATAAATTGAGTTATTTTGATTTGCAGGCGAAATGGCATGGAGATCCGTTTGACTGGAACTATGACCACAGCAGCAACAAACAGGCCTCCCTGGCATATGCCCCTGGTATCGATTATCGTGATTTTGAGAAGAATGGCGATTGCAAGTTGGTTTGGGAACCGAATCGCTGTCATCATCTTGTGGTCCTTGGGCGGGCATATCAGGCGACAGGAAAGATAAAATATGCTGAAGCCGTTGTTGCGCAGATTGAATCCTGGCTGGATGCCAACCCTTTCGGCAAGGGGATGAACTGGCGCAGTCCTATGGAGTTGTCCATCAGGATGATCAACTGGGTTTGGGCAATTGACCTGATTAGGGATGGCGGTTTTTTTACAGGGTCTTTTAAAAGACGGGTGCTGGCTTCCGTTTTTTTACACTTGTGGGAAGTAAGAAGAAAATTTTCGCAAGGATCATCGGCCAATAATCACGTGATTGGCGAGGCGGCGGGTGTTTTTATTGCCGGAGTGTATTTTACCGAGATCAAGGGGCTGGAAAAGTGGTTGTCGGAATGCGTGATAATTTTAGAACGGGAAATAGACGAGCAGACATTTATAGATGGGTGTAATAAAGAGTTGGCGTTGGGGTATCATCTTTTTGTACTGCA
Organism: uncultured Desulfobulbus sp.; assembly: GCA_964623145.1. Classification (GTDB taxonomy): domain Bacteria; phylum Desulfobacterota; class Desulfobulbia; order Desulfobulbales; family Desulfobulbaceae; genus DRLX01. Next base: position 1,357 of record CAZURY010000415.1, read on the forward strand.
ATTTGCTCTCTTTTCAGGCATCGCCGGTGAGAGAAGCGGGCGACCTTTTTCCAAAAAATTTTGGTCTATTCTTGAAAAGCAATTACAATTTTTAGGGGCTTTGACTGAAGGAGGTGGCAGCCTCCAGATGTATGGCGATTGCGATGATGGTTATGTTCTGGATTTAGGTGGTCGGCCTGACGATCCGTTTGGGCTTCTCTGTATAGGGGCCGTAATCTTTGACAACCCTGAATTGAAAAAGTGGACCCAGGGCTTCCGGGAACCGGCATGGTGGTTGTTCGGTGAGGGCGGGTTGCAAAAATATGATGCCATTGATGTTGAAGAGACGATTCAATTACAGTCAAAAGCTTTTCCGGATTCGGGTTTATATCTGCTGCAGTACGGGCATCTGAAGGATCCGGATAGAGTCAGCGTATTATTTGATTGTGGAAAACTGGGTTATAAATCTATAGCCGCCCACGGCCATGCCGATGCCTTGAGTTTTACCATGAAGGCATTTGGTCGTGATGTCTTTGTCGATCCCGGGACCTACGATTATTTCAGCTATCCGGAATGGAGGGAGTATTTCCGCAGTACCCGCGCTCACAATACGATAGTGATTGATCATAAAGATCAGTCGGTTATGCTCGGGCCCTTTATGTGGGGAGAAAGAGCGCAATGTAAGTGTTTAGAATGGCAACCATCCCCGGTCGGCGGTCTGGTCAGAGGACGACATAATGGGTATGGGAGGTTGGTTGACCCTGTCGAGCATACGCGAACCATTCAGCTTGATGGTGAAAAGCGGAACCTTTTACTTGTTGATGAACTCCAGGCAGGATCATCTCATGATGTAGCGCTTTTTTTTCATCTTGCGGAAGAGTGGCGCTTGGAAAAGATTGAGGGCAATGAGTGCATTTTTTTATCAGGCCGGGAAATTGTTATTCTCAGCGTGGATGAGCAGCTTACCGTGACCTCTTTTTTGGGAAGCGAGAACCCCAGGGCCGGTTGGATCAGTCGTGCTTACCATAAAAAGGTTCCCTCCGTAACCATAATGGCAACGGGTGTTTTTTCAGGAAATATAAAGTTCAGCTCCACGGTTAAGTGGCATGTTGGCCAATAATAATGAATTTGCAGGTAAGATACTCGCTGTTATCTTTGCAGCGGCAAGTT
>CAZURY010000416.1:0-2503 GCA_964623145.1 uncultured Desulfobulbus sp.
GAACATCTCAAAAAATTACTATGCATGACGGCAGCACCCTGGAGCTGCATAAACGAAAAGACCAGGTCGATATTACCGACAAGGCAGCCGCCATTGCCGAGCTGGAAAAGGCAAAAAAAGAACAACATATCCTTACCGGCCTCCTGTATCTCAATCCGGAAAGCCGGGACACCCATGATATCCTGCAAACCTCAGAGACACCTTTCAACACCATGACCGAGAAGGAACTCTGTCCCGGCAACAAGGAATTGCAGCGTATCAATGAAAATTTTCGCTGATTTTCCTTCAACGGAGCTGTTCCGGTAAAACCGTTCTTCCCCTGCACTTCCTGTCGTCAATTTTTTTTACGGCAATCCAACGTCTGACAATATTCCCTGTAATCTTCCCCCTGCCGTCCTTTAACCCCATGGCTTTTTCCATAATTTATGGTACACCGATATAATATCTGATTACCATCATTGTTCAACGAAAAGGGATAACATCGCTAAATCCGAAACAACAGATTGCCGGTTGCTTTATTTAAGCCTGAATTTATATCACTACATTTTACCAGAAAAAGCGATGGTATCCCTGGTTTCAGCTTGGCTGAGTATCAGTGGTAATCAGAATATAATATAAGGGAGGGAAAGTGGTTATCGGCCCACTTTACGACAGTCACTGCTTTGCTTTGTCCGCGCCGGCAATGATTTTTTCCTCCGGCAACCGTAGAAAAAACAATTTTTTTTCGTCCTTCCCCCAAAAAAAAATGAACCTTTTTTCCTTATCGGCACACCCATGAACAGACAGGCAGGCCCGGATCCTCTTCTTTCCCTGCTCCGGCAGACAGCCGACGGTGACAGGAAGAGTTTTCAAGTATTGTACGAAGAGACAAATCATCGGCTGAAAGTCTATCTGTACCGACTTGTCGGCGACAGAAGCTGCATTGATGATATCTTGATTGAAACCTACACCCAGGTGTGGAAAAGCAGCGCCACATTTCAGGGACGATCGCTGGTCATGAGCTGGATGATCGGCATTGCAAGAAATGTGGCTTTTAAAGAAATGGGCAGGATACACTACCATGAAAATCTTGATGATCACCGGGAAATTATCGCAAAAACGGTTGATCCGGATGCGGGTGACAGAAAAAAGGTCCTGGCCCTGGCTCTTGCCCAACTCAAGCCCAGGCACAGAGAAATTCTTGACCTGGCATTTTTCCATGATCTTCCTTACCGGGAAATAGCCGATATTTTGAATATCCCGGTAAATACGGTAAAAACACGGGTCTTTCATGCAAAGGCCGCCTTGAAAACAGCGCTTAACAAAATGGATATTGACAGTAACAATCTGTAATTATACAATTTTTTATTGCGGGAACAATGATGTCGAAAAGAGAAAACAAAACACAAATATCCGGGGAACCGGAAACCATTGATACGGCAGTTGCACGCCGTATTCTTCAGGAAACAGCCGAGGATATTCTTCCTGCCTCGCCGGATGTCTTTGCCCGGATAGAACAGGCCATAACCTCGACTCCTTTTTCAGAAAATACCAGCGAAGTTCCACCTTCATCATTGCTTGCGCCACTGGTCGAGCGACTGCGTAATCTTATCGTCCAACCCGGGTTTGCCTGGGGAGTGGCCGCTGCCCAGGCCATCGTCCTCTGCCTTTTTTTCGCCTTTTCTCCCGGCAGCACAACATATCAAACTCTGTCCGGAAACCAAATATCTCAGCAAGAAGATATAACTGCCCCGACATTTACCGTCATCTTCCAGGACAACGCCACCATCGGCGCCGTTGAAACGCTGCTCAAGCAGGTAGGCGCAACTATTATCAACGGACCGGGCAGGCGGGGGATATATACAATAACTCTTGCTTCGGCCGGAAAAACCAGCCGGGATGAAGCATTAAAAAATCTGCAACACTCTTCCTTAATAACATTTATAGAAGAGGCATATTAGAAAAGTATTTCATTATATCCGCCCGTACACAGGTAAAGGAGGTAACCAGGTGTCCAATCGCTCTTATGTTTTTGCCGCTTTCCTTGCCGTACTTTGCTGTTTTGGCAATACCCGGCATGTCGATGCCGGGCAGCAGAATTCGGCCATCCGCATGTTATCTCCCAGACCAGGCGCGGAGATTACCGGGAAACAACCGGATATCCAGGCCGTATTCAACGGAGTTGTTGATCAAGACTCCCTGATCATCATGCTCGATGACACCGACATCACAGCCGCTGCCGAAATGACGAACCAGGGATTTCATTGCCGACCGCCTATGGCGCTCTCCGCCGGTGACCATGTCCTCTATCTGGCGGGCAACGGCGCCTCAGGGCCGTTTGAACAGGAAATCCATTTTATCTCCCGCCGGAACGCCATACTTGAGGAGGCCACGACCAGCAACGAGTGGAGCATCAACATGAACGCCGGAAATCATCACTCCAACAAGAGTGATGATTTTATCTCCACCAGCATCGACTCAACCCTGCAGCACGAATCCACCATTAAAAAAGGCAACTGGCAGC
>CAZURY010000417.1:0-2499 GCA_964623145.1 uncultured Desulfobulbus sp.
CGCTGGTGTTATGGCATTAAGGGTCTGTCTCCGCGCCTTGGAAATGAACAAAACAACGGCGTAGTCTTGTCACATTTATTTCATAACAGACCCTGAATGGTGGTGGCCCAGTCCACCCATGGCATGAGCATGGCTGTGGTTGTGAACTTTTATGCTTTTGCTTTTATGCAGATGCCCATGTTCCAGTCCGTAAAAACCTGTGCATAACCGGGCAAGAAAGTCCCAGTCGTGCGAGATAAGGATAAAGGCCATATCAAGGCCGGCCAGGATGTCGAGCAGGCGTGAACGGGCATCATGGTCCAGATCGTTTGTCGGCTCATCCATGAGGAGTACCGAAGGTTGCATGGCAAGGACGGTTGCCAGCGCAACCAGACGTTTTTCACCGCCGGAAAGTTGATGGGTAATTCGATCCTCATACCCGTTAAGGCCTACACTGTGCAGCGTCTTGATACTGATTTCCAGGGCCTCTTCCTTTGAGCGACCGAGGTTTAAGGGACCAAAGGCCACATCTTCGATCACTGATGGGCAGAATAACTGATCATCGGCATGTTGAAAGAGCATCCCGACCTCTCGGCGCAGGCGAAAAAAATCTTTTTCCGCCCGCATGGCTCGTCCATGGAAATACACTTCCCCTTTTGTTGGTTTCAATAATCCCACCATGAGTTGCAGCATGGTTGTTTTTCCTGATCCATTGTCGCCCAAAAGTCCAATTTTTTCTTTTTGCAGGCGCAGATTTAAATCGGAAAAAACAGGTTTTCGGTCTCCGGGATAGCTGAAATCGATATGCCGCAGTTCAATGATCGGCTGGGAAAGGGTTGCTTTGGAGGTATCGGTTGTCATGCGAAAGTCCACAGGGAAAAAGACAGGGCGAGAAGGATGCTCGCCAACAGTAGAAACAGATCTCCCGCGCCGATGCTCTGTTGGAGCAGCAGGGGGTATCGACCGTTGAAGCCGCGCATGAGCATGGCCTGGTGAACACGTCTGGACCGCTCGTAACTGCGGATCAGGGTCATGCCGATCAGGTAGCCATAGGTTCGATAGGTGTGCAGGTTGGTGGCGCCATGAAAACAACGCAGGGAGGCGGAACGGCGCAGCCGCCAGTATTCCAGATCGATCCTGGCGAGATAGCGATAGGTTGTCAGCAGGAGGAGGATCAGTTTATGGGGCAGGCGCATACGTTGGAGGGCGTGTCCGATTGCTCCAACGGTGGAGGTCGTCATCAGGGCGGTCAGTAGCAGGTAAATGGCGTTGGCTTTCAGGGTAATAAGCCATGCAAGGGCAATGCCTCTGTCGCTTAAAGTCACGGGTCCAATGGTGATCGTCTGTTCACCGCCGCCGGTCAGGGGCAGGGTAATCCAGAGTAGAAGGATGAAAAGGTTGACGGTTGCAAGACGTTTGGCAAGCGGTACCGGCGGCAGGCGTGCCATGGCGATCAATACAATGGAGACGATCAGGGCTGCCCCGGCAACCTGGACCAGGGAACTGGTGGCGATGCTGAGGGCAAGTACCAGGGCGCTGACTATTTTTGCTGCCGGATCAGCTCTGTGCAGCAGAGATTCTCCAACGGCAAAGGGTTCGTGTATCATGGTTTGCTCTGCCAGGGATCCATATACATCCAGAGCACTGCGCCCAGTTCAACCGTTTTGTTTTTGCCGTCCGGACCACGGAGTTGAAAATCGGCGTCTCGCAGGGCGGCAAAGCCCCACCATCCCGGTTGGGGGCAGGTAAAAGTAAAGATACCCCGGTCATCGGCAACAACGACCTGGGTTTCATGGGAAGGGCTCGGGGCGGTAAAACGGTCCCTGTTGTAGAGTTCCACCTCCACCTCGGCATGGGCGACCGGCTGACCGTCAAACAGAACCCGGCCGACTACGGTATTGCCGCTGTAATTGCCAAACGGCCTGAGCAGGGGGACGATTTCCGTTTTCAGGCCAATGGCACGGTTCCATCCCTGATCAGCCCCAAAGGCGCTGACAATGGTTTTGCTGTAATGTTTTATATAAATATCTTCCGCCGGTTCCCAATAGGGCTGGGGTTCAACCCCAAAGATGTAGACACCGGGCCTGCGGAAGCGATAGTCGACCTGCCATCCCCGGTGTCCCATCACCTGAACAGGATGAAGATCATTGGTGAGATCTATCTGTTTTCCACCCTGGTCGACGAAAAATCTGACCGGTTTTTCCATATTCATACCGATTCCGGAGAAGGGGTGGGCAAAGGCAAGGGTAAAGCGCAGTGTTCTGTTCTGCTGGTCGGCTGAATTTTTCGCGGGAATCAGCATGCCGAAATGGGCGTGGGCCCGTGCTCCGGAAAGAAAAAAAAGCAGAAATACCAGGATAAGCGTGAAAAATGTTTGTTTTATCATTTTGTTTTTCCTATGCGGTTTTTTCGGGACGTCCAGGCGGCAAATAATCCGCCAAGGCCGACCAGCCAGCCGATGCCGCCAATGATATTTTTCAGGGATGGTTGTCCGGAGTCCATCTGTTTTGCCATCATGGC
>CAZURY010000418.1:0-2497 GCA_964623145.1 uncultured Desulfobulbus sp.
TACCGTATCCTGCAATGAACCGCAATGGCTCTGTTTCCCGGAGTATCCATCGTTCATTCCATGGGGAACAGGGAGTTATATCTTGACAAGTGCACGATATACTATTACCACGGGGAAGCAAAATATCGTGGTGAAATGACGATATGGAGGATGTTTTTCCGCTTTTCCGGGCGGGAAAAACATTCTGTTCCGCAGGCCGATTTTTTATCGTCTGTCGGGGCGGTTTTGGAGGAGGAGTAATGAGATTAATCGTTTTTGCAAGCAATGAGGAGTACTATCATGGGTGGCAATGAAGACAAAATCACCAGTTTGCTCAGTGAAGGGAAGACTTTTGATCCGCCGAGTGAAGGGGCGGATCAGGCCTGGGTTAAATCAATGGATGAATACCGGGCCATGTACAAACGTTCCATGGATGATCCGGAAGGGTACTGGGGAGAACGGGCCGAAGAGCTGGTTACCTGGGAAAAGAAATGGGACAAGGTTCTTGAGTGGGATTTTACCAAGCCGGAGATCAAGTGGTTTGCCGGCGGCAAACTCAATATGTCCTATAACTGCCTTGATCGTCATCTGACTGATGGCCGCAGGAACAAAGCCGCCCTTATCTGGCAGGGTGAGCCGGAAGATGATGTCAAGGTGTACACCTACCAGATGTTGCATACCGAGGTTTGCCGTTTTGCCAACGTTCTCAAGAAAAAAGGTGTGAAAAAGGGTGATCGGGTTTCCATTTATCTGCCGATGATTCCGGAGTTGTCCATTGCCCTTCTGGCCTGTTCGAGAATTGGCGCTGTTCACTCGGTGGTTTTTGCCGGTTTTTCGGCCGTTGCTCTGCAGAGTCGTATTCAGGATTGTGAAGCCAAGGTGCTCATTACATCCGATGCCGTCCTGCGGGCGGGTAAGACGATACCTTTAAAACCAAATGCCGATACGGCCCTGGACGGATGCGACAGTGTGAGTTCCTGTATCGTGGTACAGCGGGCGGGCAATGAGGTCTCCATGCAGGAGGGTCGTGATACCTGGTGGCATGATGAAATGGCGGCTGATGACATTTCCTCCGTTTGCGAGCCGGAAAGCATGGATGCTGAGGATATCCTTTTTATTCTGTATACTTCCGGATCCACCGGCAAGCCCAAAGGCGTTGTTCATACCACCGGCGGTTACCTGTTATATGCCATGCACACCTGTCAATATGTCTTTGATATGAAAGATGATGATGTCTACTGGTGTACCGCCGATATCGGCTGGATTACCGGGCACAGCTATATCCTTTACGGGCCGCTGGGCCTTGGCGCAACTTCGCTCATGTTTGAAGGCGTTCCTTCCTATCCGGGACCGGATAGGTTCTGGAAAGTAGTAGAAAAATTTCGAGTCAATACTTTTTACACCGCGCCGACCGTTATTCGGGCGCTCATGCGCGAAGGAGAAGAGCCGACCAAGCGCTGGGATCTGTCCAGCCTGCGTATTCTCGGTTCGGTGGGTGAGCCGATTAATCCCGAGGCATGGATGTGGTATTATGTTAATATCGGGAAGGAAAAACTGCCCATCGTTGATACCTGGTGGCAGACCGAAACCGGCGGCATTCTGATCTCTCCGCTGCCCTATGCCACTCCGCTTAAACCCGGTTCCGCTACTCTGCCGCTGCCTGGTGTTGATGCAGCTATTTATGATGAAGAGGGAAATGAGGCCGGAGTCAATGAGGGTGGTCACCTGGTTATTCGCCGTCCCTGGCCTGGAATGTTGAGGGGGGTATTCGGCGACCCCGAACGGTTTAAGAAGACCTATTTCAGTCGTTATGAGAATATCTATGATCCGGAAGACGGCGCCCGCAGGGATGAAGACGGGTATTTCTGGATTATGGGTCGGCTGGATGATGTTATCAATGTCTCTGGTCACCGCCTGGGTACTGCTGAGATTGAGTCTGCGCTTGTTTCCCATGAGGCAGTCGCCGAGGCAGCCGTCGTCGGCATGCCGCATCCGGTGAAGGGGCAGTCCATCTTTGCCTATGTTACCCTGATGACGGGAGTGGAGGGGAGTGACGACCTGATTGCCGAGCTGCGCAAGCATGTTCGGGCTGAGATCGGTCCCATTGCCACGCCTGAGGTCATCATGTGGGCTCCCGGTTTGCCAAAGACCAGGTCCGGTAAGATTATGCGCCGCATCCTGCGTAAGATCGCCGCTGATGATTTTGACAATTTCGGCGATACCTCGACCCTGGCTGATCCTTCCGTTGTTGATCATCTGGTTGATGGAAAAAAACAGCTTGGCTGATTGTTGAGTCCTAAATTGAGCGATTTTCATTTCGCTCCAACCTGCAGGCTTTGCGCTGTTTCATTGGAGTTAAGCGAGCTCGAAGTCTCCACTACGTTTCGCTTATCCGGAGTCTCCGCTTCGCTGCGCTTACCTGCGAGACTCCGGATGTGTGAAACGCTCAATTCAGGCAGGAGCTGGAGGTTATGTGACAGGCAGGGTGCACGCACTCTGCCTGTTTTTGTTTGTGACC
>CAZURY010000419.1:0-2491 GCA_964623145.1 uncultured Desulfobulbus sp.
TGTTTTTTTAATGTTGCTGAGGTTCACTGGTAATCAGAATTCAATATGGAAAAACAATTCTCTGATATGTGTTCCCCGTTTGTTCCAATGAAAGCCGATTTCATCCGGGTACCGTGAACAGGTCGCTGACGCCTGGTAATCGCTTTGCAGCGATGGTGAAGTATATCCTTGTCCTTGCAGCTGTTGGATACCTGCTCGTGCGCGGGAGTACCAGGATCGGGTATAACTGGCAATGGCAATCAATCCCTTCCTATCTGGTTGTCCTGGACCATGGGCGCCTGCGGATGGGTCCGATTGTTCAGGGATTGCTGGTTACCCTTGAGATAACTTTTTCCAGCCTGCTGTTCTCTGCGCTTATAGGGTTGGGTGTTGCCCTGCTTCGTCTTTCCAATTCCCCTGTCGGCCGCTGGCTGGCAAGAATTTATCTGGAAACGATTCGTAATACCCCGCTCCTGGTCCAACTGTTTTTTCTCTATTTTGTTATGGCGCCCATTCTCGATATCGGCCGATTTTCCACAGGAGTATTGGCGCTCAGCCTTTTTGAAGGGGCCTATGCTTCAGAAATCATCCGAGCCGGAATAGTGGCTGTACCGATTGGACAGTGGGAGGCTTCCCATGCCCTTGGTCTGGAGACTTTTGACACCTATAAATCGGTGATTATTCCCCAGGCCCTGCGTCGCATTATTCCTCCACTGACCAGTCAGGCAGTTTCCCTGCTAAAGGACTCTGCCCTGGTCAGCACCATTGCCGTCTATGATCTCACCATGGAAGGGCGGACCATAATCGCTGAAACTTTTCTCACCTTTGAGGTCTGGTTCACAGTCGCGGCTATCTATCTTGTGGTGGCGCTCCTCTTGTCCCTGATTGCAGATCAGGCCGGGAAGTATCTCCAGGTTTCATGAAAAATCTACAGGATTCATGAAACAACAAAAACTCCCGGAAGGAGGCGGTCCCATCATAGATGTCCACCGGATATCGAAAACATTTCCGGGGCCGGTTATTGCTCTGCAGGATTTTTCAATCACTGCCCGACGAGGTGAAGTCCTGGTGGTGATAGGGCCATCCGGATCCGGCAAATCCACCTTTCTGCGCTGCCTCAACGGGCTGGAGGAAATCGATTCCGGTACTATTTGTATTAATGGTATTCCCCTTGATGAGGATGAGGCGAACAGACTTGAAATACGGCGGCAGGTCGGCATGGTCTTTCAGTCGTTCAATCTTTTTCCCCATCTTACAGCGCGGGGGAACGTGGATCTTGCTCAACGACTGGTGCAGAAAAAAAGCCGCAGCCAAGCGGCTGAATTTTCCCTGCACCTCCTTGATCAGGTTGGTCTTGCCGATCAGGCGGACAGGTATCCCCAGCAGCTCAGTGGCGGACAGCAGCAACGGGTGGCCATTGCCAGAGCGCTGGCAATGATGCCCCGGATCATGCTTTTTGATGAGGCAACGTCCGCGCTTGATCCGGAGATGATCGGCGAGGTGCTTGACGTGATGCGTCAGCTTGCCTATGACGGCATGACCATGGTCGTTGTGACCCATGAGATGGGATTTGCCCGTGAGGTGAGTGACAGAATAGTTTTTATGGAGGAGGGACGTATTGTTGAGGTGGGCGGCAGTAAAGAATTTTTCAGTAATCCTCAAAAAGAACGAACCCGTGAGTTTTTACAACAGATTTTATAAGTTTTTTAGAAAGATCGGAAGGATATTAAACAAGAGAGGTGAAAATGAATAATTGGAAGAATGTGCTGATACTGATGGCGATACTTAGCCTGTTTGTTGTCCCCTGTGCCCAGGCAGGCGGGATTCAACAAAAAATTGCCGCAGAAAGTGTAATTGAACAAATTGTTAACCGGGGAACCATCAGGGTGGGGATGGATATTTTTGTGCCCTGGGCCATGAAAAACAAAAAAGGCGAGCTTATTGGTTTGGAAATTGATGTGGCCCGGAAATTAGCCAAGGATATGGGGGTAAAGGTACAATTCGTGCCGACCAAGTGGTCGGGTATTATTCCGGCGCTCATTGCCGGTAAATTTGATGTTATTATCGGTGGTATGACGGTAACTCCAAAAAGAAATCTGAAAATTAACTTTTCCCGACCCTATTATTTCACAAGTCAGGGGTTATTGGCCAATATCAAGATGACCAGGAACTTTTCCCTGAAGGATTTTAATAATCCCAAGGTGAGTCTTGCCGCCCGTCTCGGCTCCACAGCCGCTCTGGCTGCCAGGAAAAATTTTCCCCAGGCAAAACTCAGGCTTTTTGATGATGAACCATCTGCCGTCCAGGAAGTGCGAAACGGACGTGTTCATGCCATGGTCGGTTCCCAGCCGTTGCCGGCCCATATGGCCTCCGAATCGCCCGACCTGCTCAAGGCCTACCAGGAACAGCTGATGAAAGAACCCATCTGTTTCGGCGTGCGCAAAGGCGATGTCGATGCCCTGAATTTTTTCAACAACTGGATTGAGATTCAGCAAAACAGGGGATGGATTCG
>CAZURY010000420.1:0-2486 GCA_964623145.1 uncultured Desulfobulbus sp.
GAAAAAACAAACTGAAGTAACGTGGACAGGAGTTTCGATCTTCTTATTGACAGTTTATCCAAAAAACAGAAGCTGGAAGCCAGAGGACGGAAGCCGGAACAGCTTGCTGCCTTCGGCAGTGTTTGTAGAATAATTTCCTGATTTTCATTCCTGGTTATGGCTGTGACAGAATCCTTGTTCCCGTCATGCAGGTTTATTCCTCTATTTCGGCTCCGGTACCGGCGGCATCTTCCGACTGTTTATTTTTCTTTTCCAGCTTGCGCTGTCTTTTTTCTTCCTTCTTTTTTTTCTTTGCCAGTTCCCTCTGCCGTTTAGCATAGGAATAGTTGTTTCTCGCCAAATTCGTCTCCAGTGTTGAATGTTGCTGATAAAGGGATCACGAAAAACCTCGCATACTACGAGGTTTTTCGTGGGTAGAGCGTCTGAGCTATTGGGCAACAACGTTTTCGGCTGCCGGTCCTTTGGCGCCGTCAACGATATCAAAGGTTACCCGCTGCCCTTCCTGCAGGCTTTTGAAGCCCTGGGCCTGGATTGCGGAATGGTGAACGAAAACGTCCTTGCCTCCATCCTGCTCGATAAAACCAAAACCTTTAGAATCATTAAACCATTTTACTGTTCCTTCTGCCATTGTGTAGTACTCCTTGCTACGCGGTTTCTTTGTGAAACCTTTTATTAAAATAACCGGATTCCGGTTAGTGAAACCCGGTATGCAGTCAAATGACTGCGGTTCATTCCAGAAGAGGAAATAATACCGCTATACAGGCTGCAACTGTTGCCGCCCTGGTATTCCGGCATTTCCCTCCTGTTTTTTTATTACCCTTCCGCCCGTTGTCTACGGGGAGAGGACTGTGCTCTTTTTTGTGATACCCCTTTCCTGCCGCGGCTTGTCATTTTGCGGCGTCGTGGCCCCCTGGAAGCCGGAGATTTTCGTCCATTGTGTGAACGGACCGAAGCCTGATCAAAACCGGAGTCAAAATCGGCAATGATTTCCTGACGAATTTTTTTGTCAAGTCGGCGTTCAACAGCTTGCAGGAGACGGCCGTCATCAGCGGTGACAAAGGTCAGCGCTTCTCCGGTCTGCTCCGCTCTGCCGGTGCGCCCGGTTCTATGCGTATAGGCCTCAACCGTATCAGGGATATCATAATTAACCACGTGGGAAATACCGGAAACATCAATTCCGCGGGCCGCAATATCCGTTGCAACCAGGATGTTGAATTTTCCTGCCCTGAAACCATTCATGGCTGTTTTACGCTGATTTTGCGACATATTTCCCTGCAGTGAAGTCGCTCGGTAGCCGGCGTTTTGCAGTTGCCTTGCCAGGTTTTTGGCCTTATGCTTTGTTCGGGTGAAAACCAGGGTGGTTGCCATATCCTTTTGTTTGAGGATATTTTTCAACAGAGCCGTCTTTCGATTCTGGGCAACCCGGAAAAGGACGTGGCTGATTGTTTGGGCCGGTTTTTCGTGATCAACCTGGATGGTCACAGGTTCCGAGAGGATATTTTCAACAAGGTGTCGTATCTCTCCGGGCATGGTTGCCGAAAAAACCATGGACTGCCGTTTTTTCGGGACATGCTGTAAAATGCGCCGAATGTCGGGAAGAAATCCCTTGTCCAGCATCTGGTCTGCTTCATCAAGAATAAGTATTTCAACTGTTCTGAGATCAATGGTCCTGCTGTTTATATGATCAAGCAGCCGTCCGGGGCAGGCAACAACGATTTCAACTCCACGCCGCAATGTATGGATCTGCCCGCTTTTGCTGACACCGCCATAAATTGCACAGCTTCGCAATCCTGTTTTACCGGCCATCTGCCGGATGTTTTCATGCACCTGTTCGGCAAGCTCCCGGGTCGGAGTAAGCGCCAGCGCCCGAATTGTTTTCCGTTGTCCCTGGTGCAGGTTCTGCAGGGTCGGCAAAACAAAAGCCGCTGTTTTACCTGTACCGGTCTGGGCAAGACCTAACAGGTCTTTTCCCGCCAGTAGATGCGGCATGGCCTGCTTTTGAATGGCCGTGGGGGTGGTGTAGCCGCATCCCGCGATAGCCTCTGCTATGGCCGGATGAAAATCAAACTGAGTAAAAGTCATAAAATTCCTTAAAGAGTAACTCTATTGAGTAATGGGTAGCCTTCCATGTTGACTCCGCTTAGGTGAAGAGGCAACGTTTGCAGGCTCATGTATTTGTGTTTTTCCTAATATGTAAATGTCGTTTGTGAGGAGAGGGGTACCGGGAGCAATGAAAACAGCCTGTCTGGAATGATTGTCCGTTATCAACCTTTTTGTATATTATTACGTCAGCTGCATTGCAGCCAAAGGTGTATGTGCAATCAATCGTTGTGAATAGCCTGAAGAAAGTGCCGGAAAAAGTTCCATTTTGCTTCTCCTTGATAAGTGATCAGCAGAAACTTTTATGGCATCCGGAAAACTTTGAGGACAACCGAAACCCGTTGTGTCGGGAAAGAGAGTGCTTTACTTAACTAATTGTTCGAATA
>CAZURY010000421.1:0-2484 GCA_964623145.1 uncultured Desulfobulbus sp.
CGCCTTTGATGATAATTGTTTCCATAATCTCTGTTATTTTGGGGAAAAAGGGGATTTGATGTTGAAAAATTTGACGCCCCTTGATGATTTAAAAGACGCTCAAAAAGGGGGTAAACCAACAAAGCAATGTCGTTCCTGTCAATTTCAATTTGCCTGTGGCTGTGATCAAAAACCTGGTCAGGTCATACCGGTTTACCCGTAATCAGGTTATTCTTTCTGTCCACAGGCAAACCGGGGATGACCTGCATAATCCAGACGGATGCAGATATTTCGATACTTGCTTTCTCTGAACATCTCTTCAATTTCATGCTCCTGGAAAGCTCCAATTTCTAAGATCAGCCATCCTTGGGAGCGTAAAAAGGAAATGCTTTCAGGAATAAGGCGTCGATAGCACTCCAGACCATCCAGCCCGGCAAAGAGGGCTTGGCCGGGTTCATATTCGGCTACTTCAGATGGTAATTCATCTTTCTCCTGTTCCGCCACGTAAGGAGGGTTAGCCACAATACAATCAAAATATTGACACTGCGAGATGGCGGAAAAGAGATCGGAGCAGACCAAAGTAATCTTTTCCTGAAGATCATGGTTACGTATATTGCCGGCGGCAACGGCTAAGGCTTGAACTGAAATATCGACGGCCAGAATAGAGCAGCCCAGTTCATCGGCAAGAACATCTGCAATCACCCCGGAACCTGTTCCCATATCAAGTAATTTCAGATCGCTGGTACAAGAATAGTGTTTTTTTAAAAGGCCAAGCGCCTGTTCCACAACAAATTCGGTTTCCTGCCGTGGAATAAGGACATCGGGTGTTACCCGAAATCTTCTGGACCAGAATTCAACAGTACCTACGATATACTGGAGCGGTTCTCCCTGTAACCGCCTGGCTACCATACTGCGAAATAAAGAAGCCTGCTCCGGTGTGAGTTTTTTTTGAATCGCTAACAGCAGGGATGCTTTGTTGATGTTCAGCACTGCCTGCAGCAGATATTGCGCTTCAAAACTGGGGCGGGAAATCCCGGCATGTTGCAAATCATCTGTTGCCAGGTTTAGAAAATCTCCAACTGTAAATACAGTATTTTCAAGAGGATCATGGCTGGAAACCGGTGTTTTCAATGTCAACAGGAAATGGTGTACAGAGAACGGTTCAAAAGAGATAAACCAGCATGGCTGGACCAGATTATCAGGATACGGCCACAACGAAAACACCGCTGCGCTGTTATGAAAATCGACTGGAACGACACCACTCAAAGGTCATTTTCTGGACAAAAGAAAGCCTTCTCTTAATTACTGCAGGAGGTTCAGGGCCTCTGTCTGATAATGGGTGATAAGAGGCAAAATAACCTCATCAAGATTGCCGGCCAGAATCTGCTCAAGCTTGTATAAAGTCAAATTGATGCGGTGGTCGGTGATGCGACCCTGCGGAAAGTTATAGGTTCGAATCCGCTCACTCCGATCCCCGCTTCCAACCTGACTTTTACGTTCCTCGGAAATTTTATCATGCTGTTCCTGCTGAATTTGATCGAGCAGTCGAGCTCGTAAAACCTGAAGCGCTTTTGCCTTGTTCTTGTGCTGGGATTTTTCGTCCTGACAGGTCACCACAAGACCAGTGGGCAAATGGGTAATACGAACGGCTGAATCAGTTGTATTGACTGACTGTCCGCCGGGACCGGAAGAGCGGTATACATCAAATTTTAGTTCACCCGGTTCGATATGAAGATCAACTTCCTCGGCTTCGGGGATTATGGCCACAGTCACGGCTGAGGTATGAATACGTCCCTGGGTTTCGGTTTCAGGAACCCGTTGTACACGGTGAACTCCGGATTCATATTTCAGCCTTGAGTATACTTGCTCACCTTTTATAAGGGCAATGATCTCTTTAAACCCACCAATTCCGATGGGATTTGAGCTCATGACTTCTATTTTCCAGCCACGTCCCTCCGCATATCGACTGTACATGCGAAAAAGATCAGCGACAAAAAGGGCAGCCTCGTCACCACCGGTACCGGCTCTGATCTCAAGCAGGATATTTTTTTCATCATTAGGGTCCCTGGGCAGCAACAGGAGGCGAATCTTTTCTTCCAGTTTTGATTTACGCTCACCTAACTCTTCGCTTTCATTCCGGGCAAGTTCAGCGAGTTCAGGATCGTCAGCCTCATGGTGGAGAATTTCCGTATTTTCTTCAATATCACGGCACACCGCCTGATACTCCTTATACAGTTCATCCAATCTGGCCACATGTGAATGTTCGCGAACAAGTTTCTGATATTGTTGCTGATTACCTACCACCTCCGGATCAGACAACTGCATCTCAAGAGTTTCGCGTTTTTCACTTATATCATCAAGATTTTCAAACATTAGCCAAGGTAATCCAGGAAGGAATTAGATCGAATCAGGTGATAGTTAAAGGAGAGAAATATACACGAACCTCTCTGCGCATCATGTCTCCAGCCACCGGGGTTGGAACAGGCAAGAACAAAAAAGAAATTC
>CAZURY010000422.1:0-2478 GCA_964623145.1 uncultured Desulfobulbus sp.
TTTTTCATTATATCGACTCACCGGTCTCCTTTACTTCAATTTCCTCCCAGCCGGTAATCATGGCTTTAAAGTGTGCGCCGATCGTCTCGCCTGTTGTTGCCAGATATACATGAACAATCAAAAAGCAGAGAAAGGCAAAGGCGCCGATGGTATGAAGCCTGGCAATCGTGCCGATGTTCATGGACATTCCAAGCTGGTTCGAATAAAAATAGAGCAGTCCGGTAATCAATTGAAAGGGAAACAGGACAACCTTGAGTAGAAAATAGGTAATACGCTGCAAAGGATTGAGTTTTCGATCCACATCTTTCTTAACCGGGTGCTCACATCCTTTGAAAATATCGCGGGAATAGTAACAGACCATCTCAGCCGCCTTTTCCAGAGTAGGTGTATACTGTTTCCATTGTCCGGTGGTCAGGTGCCAGAAAATGGCAAAAACAGTCAGGCTGATCAGCAGCCATGCCAACTGATTGTGCAGAGTCACGGCTTTACCAAATGGCAGAAAAGTCAACGTACCATGAACGGAAAAACCGGTAATCAACAACAGGATGATAAGTAAGGCCTGGGCCCAGTGCCAGAAGCGCTCAAAACGCGTATAAAATAATTTTTTTTCTTTCATGAGTCTTTCCTCTTTCATGAGTTCCGCCTCCCTTTTGAAATGATGATGCGTAAGGCACCATGCAGGCCGACCAGAATAAGAAGAGATAAACAGGACAACCAGCCTGTCCTGTCAAGTCCGGCGCTGAAATCGCGTCCCGGCATGTAAAAACCGGTTAGTTTTTTCAGCCGACCATCCCTGCTGTGACAACTTTCACAGCTTAACGCTTCATTCGCAGGCGGGATCATGTGCGCCACAGGCCGGAGATACTCGGTTTCGATAAAGCCTATCTCGCCGCTGAACGGTTGGCCGATAACATGCTGACCGGCTGCTGCTGATTTCACCCAATCATAATCCTTCCAGTAAGCCCCGGACCCCTTGGGGCCAAAGAGTTTAGGCACCACCAGTTTTTTACGACCGGCATCATAAACCTGTTTCCCCCGCATCATTTTAAATGGAGTAATCCGTGATTTTGGATCATTTTTGTCGCCATGAAGGATGGTCATCCTGACCGGACGTGTCTCGTCAATAGTGTCGGTTGCCAATACATGAGTAATAATACCGTTAAACCAGCTATATTCAGGAACAACATTTTTGGCCCAGGTCAGGCTTCCTTTTTTGGTATGGTATGATACCTTGCCCAGGCTGTCTTTTTTGACGATAAATTTATGACCTTCCTTAAATTTACCGGCAGTCGACCAATCCCAGCGGACAAGAGTGGGAAGTTTTTTGGCAAGCAATGGTACATGACAGGTTTCGCAGGCGATCCGTGCCGTATGATCATTGAGTTTGCTGTTGGTTTTGTGCGGCCTGCTGCTGTGGCAGGACTCACAGGCTATTCGCGATTTACTATCCGACGGCATGGCGGATTTATACTTGGTCGTAACGGGAACGGAATAAAAGAGACCTTCAATTTTATGAGAAGTCGCAGTGTGACATCGGGTACAGGCAAAGTTGAGCCCATCGGCATCCATGTGTACATCAAGTTGCCGATCAGGGGTCAGCAGAGAAGAATCAAGATCCCCGTGTTTAACGCCGTCACCGCCGCCGCCGTTAAAATGACAGGCACCACAGGTTGCCCGACTGGATGCGCCCACATTTTGAGCGACCTTTTTAAGGTTTACGGGCTTAAAGGTTTTTTTGCCGAATTTTTTCTCGGTATAGGGAGGATTGCCGCAACTTGTGGGAAATTTTTTATAGGTACCGGTTGTATCATGACAAACCAGGCAATCAATATTTTTTTGAGAGGAAAAATCAAAGGAATCGTCTTTCCATCCATAACCTGCATGGCAGCTGGTGCACCTGCACCAGTTTGATTGTACGGCAATTCAGAAGTTGTTCAGGACATTTTTCTTGCCAATCCCTTTTTGTACCCCGCTTTTGGACTGCCAGGTCCAATGATAGGTCTGCTGAAACTGATGTCCCGCCTCTGTATGGCAGCTCAAACATGCAAGGGTCACTTCCTGGGCTGTGGAGAATTCAGTATTGAGCACCTTGAATTTGGAATGATCCGCCGTTGATTGGCGCCCTCTGACCACGGGTACGGATATCCCCTTTTTTGCTCCTTGAAGACCCTGTGTGTCGGCAGCGCCAATCGATACGAATAATGCCAGACACATTGCAGCAGACAGAACGCTGCATATTCCCAATCGTTTTCTGTTCATCATCAAGCCCTCCTTTGAGCATACCTTTTGTTTCGATCGGAGAAACCATCACGATCGAATCAAAGAGTTTTGTTCATTTGAACATAACGATAAGAATATTTACCCGGGGATGTCAACTTTAAAAATCACCTCTGTAGAAAGAGTATCGACAAAAATAACCCATTAAATTCACACATTGTAGTAGCCACGATACCAGTCGACAAACTTGCCCACGCCCTC
>CAZURY010000423.1:0-2476 GCA_964623145.1 uncultured Desulfobulbus sp.
GGGCGGATCGAACAGGGAAAGGATACCAAGGAAAGTCCAGTCCTTCTGCCCCTGCTTCTTTATTCCAACGCCGAGGGCGCGATAGCCCTGGGCGGCAAAGTTGTCAACCACTGTATTTGCCCGTTGAAGATCCGCGCCGCTTAGTTTTGCCATTTCCATGATGACCTGCGGCGCTCCCTTGGTAACAAGAAATATTTCACCGCTGTCATCACGGATGGTTGCCTCGGTACGCTTGTGCACCGGATCAAAAGGGACGTATTTTGTCTGGACAAAGGATTCCAGCCGTGTTGTATCCTGCAACCCCTGAATAACGGCCTCATCAATGGCATCTTTGTCATCTTCCCGTGAGGCCAGGCTGGCCATCAGCAGGACTTCCTGGGGTGACGACGCCGCAAATATTTCAATATCACCCAGAGTGAGTTTATTTTGGGTCAGGGTGCCGGTTTTGTCCGAACAGAGAATATCCATGGAGGCCATCTCCTCAATGGATTCCAGCCGGGTGACTATCGCCTTTTCCTTTGAAAGCAGCATGGCGCCCACGGCCATGGTCATGGACAAAACGGCCGGCATGGCCACCGGAATGGAGGCCACGGTCAGGATAAGGGCAAACTGGATCAGATCAATCCAGGGCTGATGTCGGTGCAGCTGCACCAGAACAAGGATGACCACCAGGACCAGGCTGACATAGATGAGATAGTCGCCAATGGTCAGTACCGCCTTTTGGAAATGGGAAACGGTTTTGGCCTGTTCAACCAGGCCTGCGGTCTTGCCGAATCGGGTATTTTGTCCCGTGGCCGTCACCTCGGCCACCACTTCTCCCTGCTTGACAATGGTTCCGGAAAATACCTCTTCCCCCTGTTTTTTGGAAACAGGTAATGATTCACCGGTCAACGCAGATTGATCCACACTGAGATAGTCACCCTCTATCAGACGGGCGTCAGCAGGAACAACATCTCCCAGGCGGATACGTATAATATCGCCGGGAACCAGTTGGGCGGCATCGATCACTTTCCATACGCCGTCCCGCAGAACCCGGGCCTTCTGTGCGAGTTCTTTTTTCAGGGCCTCGACGGCATTGCCGGCGGTATACTCCTGCCAGAAACCGACTCCCGCATTAAAAAGCAGCAGGGCGATAATGATAAAAAAATCAGGCCAGTGGCGGACGGCTGCAGAGAGGATGGCCGCCACTTCTATCATCCAGGGGATGGGGCCCCAGAAATAACTGAATAATTTCCTGACGAGAGAAACTTTTTTTTCTTCAAAGGCATTGGGCCCGTACTGCTGAAGAAGGCGGGCGGCCTCGTCTGAGCTGAGACCTTTATCCTTGGTGGTCTTCGGTGTCATGGTGGTTGCTGGATCCGTCATAATAGAATTCTCCTGCTTCATATTTGTGGTGAATCAACGCTCTGTAATGATAGCTGTTAATGCTCCCACAGGATCTGGTTGGCCTCAAGAGGTATCACTGCCTCATGGTGAAAGGGAACGATCCTGACCGTGTAGTCGGCCGCAGGTCTTCCTGCCGGCACCTTGCAGGTATACAGATAGCCGTGTATGGCGCCGACAAGGGGTTCACTTCGGTCCATAGGATGTCGTTCCGGCAGGTGGTCACCACTACCGTCTGCATAGAGCTCCACCCGGACAAAATCGGGATCAAGATCATCAAGATAGACCTGGACCTCAAACATGACGCTCTTATCCTTTTCTTCTTTCTCCAGACGGCCGAAACGAATAGAAGGCCAATGGCGCTCAATGGTTTGCTGCCAGAGGACGATATCCCGGGTGCATGCTTGATCGTTTGTTCTTTTCGTGACGTTTTTAAGCATGTTCAGGTAATAACTCTCCATGTATTCCCGCACCATTCTGTTGGCGGAAAACTGCGGAGTCAGTTTTGCCATACTGTTGCGCATTCGCTGCACCCACTGTTGGGGAATTCCGTTGACATTACGCTGATAAAAGGCAGGAATAATATCCTGTTCCAGAAGCGTATACAGCTCTCCCGCCTCACGGGTATCCCATGCGGCAATATCATCATGGAGGCCGCCGTCGCCAAGGGGCCAGCCGACCTCCGGGTTCCATGCCTCGGCCCACCAGCCATCCAGTTCCGAAACATTGAGACCACCGTTGACCAGTACCTTCATGCCACTGGTGCCGCAGGCCTCCCAGGGGCGGCGCGGGGTATTTATCCAGAGGTCAACGCCCTGGACCAGATGCTGGGCAACGAGCAGGTCGTAGTCAATGAGAAAAATGACCTTATGCTCCAGGTGATAGGTATGAATAAAATTGATCCAGGCCTGAATCATGGCCTGGCCCCGTAAATCTTTTGGGTGCGCCTTGCCGGCAAGAATGAGTTGTACCGGCTGTTCGGTATTGCTGAGAAGCCGGGCAAGCCGGTCAGGATCATAAAGGAGCAGATCGGTTCGTTTATAGGAGGTGAACCGACGGGCGAAACCAAGGGTCAGGACATTGGGGTCAAAGA
>CAZURY010000424.1:0-2470 GCA_964623145.1 uncultured Desulfobulbus sp.
CTCCCTGGTGGATAGGGTGAAACACCCTGCGCAGCCAGGGCAATTCCCGGCAGAGAATTTACCCGGGAACAGATTCGCTCCATATAGAGAAAAGGCACGGCAAGAATGGTTTCCCTGGTTTCTCGAAAATGACAGTGCTCCCGAAGTGTATGGACCCATTCTTCGGCCTGGTCCACGGAAATATTCGCCTTCCAGTTAGCAACAATAAGTTTTTTCATGCTTTCCTCCAATGGCTTCTTTTCACTTACAAATCAATGAGCTTGTCTTTGGATAAACCGCTTCCCTGTTTCTGAAAAGATTCTACAAAACTCAATCGCAGCCGCTTTCCGGCTTGCAACCCTAATGTTGAATATGGGATGGTTATCCGAACTTGATTGGACCGTACTTGAACCTGATCGTCGGACAGTGGCCCGAGAAATTTTCTCAAGCCGTTTTCAACACGAAAAAGACCGACATGGACCTGGCCTTCATGCGGAGCATTTCTTGGCGCTTCCAGGGTAATATCAAGCCCGAAATCATACCCGCTCCGGGCAGCGTCTTTGCCGGCGCCTCCTCCCGTCTGTCGATTGACATCGGTATCAAAATAAATCACGGCTATCCGGTACAATGACTGGGCAGTGGTTGAGGCTGCATTAAATGAAGCTGCGATGGGAAAATGTAATCGTACAGCCAGACGAAGAGCGTCACTATCGGCCTTAACCGACACTGTTTCTATATCCAGCCAACGCCCGACACCAAAATCCACCACATCCCCCACCGGATCGTGCCAGACCTCCTGCCTGTCGAGATGGGCAGGATGAGCAGGCCTTCCCGGTGCGGATTGTTCAACAGCCGGTCGGTGGTTGACAGCCGGCTTACCAGGACCAACCCCGCCTGCTGCCCGATACTGTTGCTGCATCTGTTGCAGAATTGCAGGAAGCCGGGGTCCCAGGGTAACAACAGCGCCAACCGTTCCCAATATCGGCAAAATTATGCCAATCCCGGCCATCAGCCACCAACGACCAACAGCTGATGATTGCCGGTGAACCGGCGCTGTTTCTTTTAAGTTGCGGTACAGGGCAACCATGAATAAAAACAGAAACGGGGTAAACAGGACATACAAAATCTGTCCGAGCAGGGGAATGAAATCAAGGACAATGGCTATCAGCCAGATAAGCAGCAACTTACCAAAGGTGTTCCACCAGCGTCCTTTGACGGAATAATGACTGGCCAGAACCGCATCCATCCCCTGCAGGTCATCATCATAAAGGGGGTAGAGGGCAAACATCAGGCTGACCGAGAACAGGACTCCGGGCACGATGAAACAGAGAAATCCGACCATCACAATGGAGCTGACGAGCAACAAAATCCAACCCATGGCCCACATCTTCCGCCAGCCGGTTTTCAAAGCATCACGCACGCCAAGGGTCTCGTCGACGGCAGCGGCAATAGTTGCGCTTTGACTCCACAGGGCAACCAACAGGACAACAAGAAAAAACAGACCGAAGAGTACGGCAACAGGCCTGTTCAATTGCCCCTGTTGTACCAGAGCAACGGTATTTTCCAACCCGCCCATAAACAGGGCTCCCGTCAAAGCAAGCAGAACGACAAGGCCCATCATTATCAGGCTGGCGACCAGCATAACACCCAAAATCGTCAGACCACGGGCCTTATACTCAGCCCAGGTCTCAACAAAAAGCTCTTTAAAATCCTTTAACCCGGAATTCATAAGGCGTCACCATCAAAAAAACTCAAGAAAAGCCGATTTCTTTTATTGCTACCTAAATTGAGCGTTTTCTTCACACAGGACGCCATAGATCGGAGTTTTTACGACGCCATCAGATATTATATTTTCGCCCCTCGTGATGCGAGAGATAACTCAGGAAAGGCCCAGTCGAAGACGAATGGTCTTTTCGTCAAGACCAACAATCTGAAGCTGCTTCCGCCGGTTTTTCAAACCGGTCCGCAACGATATTGATGATTTCGAGATTTTTAACGCTTTCGAAAAAAAGGCGATTACCGCTTTATTCGCCTTCCCATCCACCGGCGGTGTGGTCAGGCGAAGTTTAAGGGCGCCATCATGGATTCCGGCCAGCTCATTTTTACCTGCCCGTGGCTGCACATACAGGGAAAGCAAAATGGATCCATCTGTTCCGACCTGCAACCATGCCATACAACTAACGAATGGACATGGCAAGCTGCTGCAGCGTGGGAACCAGAAAACTCTGCAGAAAGACAATTGCCAGAATCAGAATCATCGGGCTCAAATCCAAGCCTCCCATGATGGGCAGCATACGCCTGATCCGGGCCAGTAACGGCTCAGTCGCCTGCACGAGAAAACGCACAACTGGATTATATGGATCGGCATTGACCCAGGATATCACAGCCCGACCGATCACAATCCAGATATAGGCGCTGAGAGCGAAATTCAACAATTTGGCAATGGCCAATAAAAAATTACTGAGCATAAACATGGGCAATATCAGTTCAG
>CAZURY010000425.1:0-2470 GCA_964623145.1 uncultured Desulfobulbus sp.
ACAAAAAAGGATAGCCGGGCAACCCTGCAGCACACAGAGAGATTCACTACCGCTGCTTCCTCCCGGACCTGACGGAGTTCGTGATTCTCTGTTGCGCAGGACCCGGCTATCACACCAAGCTCTGGAAACGCATTTGGAACACTGTCCAAATGCAATATATAAGTCTCTGCCAATAAAAAGCAATGGCGAGAATAAAAAATAATCTGGCGGAGAGGGTGAGATTCGAACTCACGGTACTTGCGTACACACGCGTTCCAGGCGTGCACCTTAAGCCACTCGGTCACCTCTCCCGTTGTTGAGGCACTTTCTAAACGGTGTTGCCTCATTTGACAACAGAAAAATTCGCATCAACGTCTCTTTTGAAAAAAATCTCGCAAAATCTTGCTGCATTTTTCCTGCAGTACGCCACCGGTAACGGAAAAATGGTGATTCAGCAGACCATCCCTGCCAATGTTATATTTTGATACCACCCCGCCACCCTTGGGATCAACAGCCCCGAAAACCAGTCGTGCTATGCGGGCATGCACCATGGCGGCTGCGCACATGGCACACGGTTCAAGGGTGACATACAAAACAGCACCCGGCAGTCTGTAATTCCGGAGTTTTCCAGCTGCCTGATGCAATACCCTGATCTCCGCATGGCCAACCGGATCATAATTTGCCCGCACATTGTTTCCGGCTCTGGAGATAACCTGACCGGAACGGGTCAAAACAGCGCCGACGGGCACCTCGCCAATGGCCGAAGACTTGCGGGCCTCTGCAAGAGCCATTTCCATAAGCAGTTCATCTTCCGGCAATGATATCACGCCGTTGCCTTCCATCTCCCTGTTCTTGCCTCCTAATTTTTTTCCGATTTGGAGAAATAATATACACTAAAAAGCATATCCCCTTTGCTTTTCGTCAAAAAAGACCTATAATTACAAAAAAGACATTGTGATGACATAATCGAAACACAAACCTTACCCTAATAATTCCATGGACAAGACCAGACTCGCTGTGCTCGCCTATGAATGGCTGCCCGACAGCAAAAAAAATATTCACAAGGCCCTGGCCGATTCATCCGAGATTATTTTTCGCAATGATCCCAAATCCTTCAAACGGGAAATGAACAAGCGCCAATACGACGTTATTTTCATGAACGTCAAGGGAGATAACGGCGGCGCTTTTACCCTTCTTGACCAGACCCGAACCCAGACGCCCCATACGCCGATCATCATAACCAGTCAATCGGAGAAAGCAGAGCTTATTGTTCAGGCTATTAAGCGCGGCGCCTTTGATTTTATCGCCGAACCCTTTTCACCAACCAGGATTCAACTTGTCGTCCAGAAGGCGCTCAAGCAGCGGGAGTTACAAAACGAAATAGATTATCTCCGTAGAAAACAAGATATTGTCTATGACTTTGATTCCATTATTGCCGAGAGCTCATCATTTAAAAAAGTAATCACCAGCTTAAAAAAATTTGCCTCCACCGACTCGACAATCCTCATCACCGGCGATACCGGCACCGGCAAAAGCTTTCTCTCCGGCTCCATCCATCACAACTCCCCCCGGCACGACAAGCCGTTCATCAAAATCAACTGCGCCAACATCCCGGAGGCTCTTTTAGAAAGCGAACTGTTCGGCCATGAAAAAGGCTCCTTTACCGGAGCGGACAAACAGCGGATCGGTCGTTTTGAACAGGCCAACGGCGGCACAATTTTTCTGGACGAAATCGGAGAAATTTCCCTGGAAATCCAAACCAAACTTCTCCGGGTTCTTGAAGAAAAAGCCTTTGAGCGGGTGGGTGGCAACAAGACCATCAAAGTTGACGTCCGAGTCATCGCGGCGACCAACAAGGATCTTATCAGTCAGATCAAAGCCGGAAAACTGCGGGAAGATCTTTATTACCGCATCAATGTGCTTCCGGTTAAATTGCCCTCGCTCAGAGACCGCCCTCTCTGCATTGAACCCCTGGCCTGCCGACTGCTTGAAAAATCATGTATCAGCCTGAAAAAAAAGGTGGACGGCTTTTCCGAAGATGCCATCGCCCTTATTAAAAGTTATCACTGGCCGGGAAATATCCGTCAGCTGGCCAATACCATTGAACGAGCCGTCATCCTGGAAGACAGCAGTCGAATCACCCCGGATTCCATACAGATACCTGATTTTCACGGCCCGGATAATGGTTCATCATCAACCCGGGTGGAACCGCTGGAAATCCATGAGAAGGACCTTATATTAAGGGCCCTGGAAGAAAGCCTGTGGGTACAGAAGAACGCTGCCAAACGGTTGGGAATAAGCCCAAGAGCTCTGAACTACAAAATCAACAAGTTCAACATTACCCACCCCAACTGGCGCCGGAACAAATAACTGGTGAAAAAGAGTCGGGCTGGACGGCCGGTTCCACCGCCCTCCCCTTAACTCCATTTTCCGGCCTGTTCTTCCACCCCAGCCGTACCCCATTTCTGCGCGCATGGGCTCTCCCGCATTA
>CAZURY010000426.1:0-2465 GCA_964623145.1 uncultured Desulfobulbus sp.
AGCGTCAGTTTATCGTTCTACACAAGGGAAAGCAGCGGCAAAAAATATTAAAACGTCATGGTGGTCGTCGGCAGGGTGATCAGCATAAACTGGAACGCGGCTTTCCCGACCTGGTTGATATTGTCGTTGCCATGAAAATGACGCCGCCGGGGAAAAAGGATATCGTGCTTGGTGAAGAGATGATCATGCGCGCGGTCGGCCGCAAGCTGAACATTCCCTTTAAGAAGCTTGATCCGCTTGAACTCGACATGAATGTCGTTACCAAGACGATCCCCAAATCTTTTGCCGTAAATCATCTTATTCTTCCCATCGAGGTCAGGGATGGGGTTCTTGAGGTCGTTACCTACAATCCGGACAACAAGACGGTCCTTGAAGACATAGAGCGCGCCAACCAGGTCAAGGTGCGGCCCTATCTCTCCACCCGAACGGATATCAAAAAGATACTGGCTGAATTTTTTGGCTTTCAGCGCTCCATCAGTGCGGCCGAAACCCAGTTCGGTGGCCCAGCCGAAGGCGCGACTGTTGATATCGGTAACCTGGAGCAGTATGTCCGCCTGTCCACAACCAGGGAGTTGACCTCCACCGACCAGCACATCAAGGCAGCGGTCAATCATCTGTTCTCCTATGCCCTGGAACAGCGGGCCAGTGATATCCACGTGGAGCCGAAACGCGATGTCTGTCTGGTTCGGTTCCGTATCGATGGCGTGCTGCACACGATTTATAAACTGCCCAAGGCCGTGCATTCAGCCATAACTTCACGGATTAAATCGCTGGCCCGTATGGATATTGCCGAAAAGCGCAGGCCCCAGGACGGCCGGATCAAGATAGGCCGGACCGGAGGGCGGGAGGCTGAATTACGTGTTTCAACGGTGCCGGTCTCTTTTGGCGAAAAGACGGTTTTGCGTATTCTTGACCCCGATGTCATCTTTCAGGATCTGGATGGCCTCGGTTTCTCCCAGCGCGACAGGGTGGTGTATGATGGTTTCATGACGGCGCCGCATGGTATTGTGCTGGTCACCGGCCCAACCGGCAGTGGTAAGTCCACGACCCTTTATTCGACCTTAAAGCAGATTGCCAATCCGGAAACAAATATTATCACCGTCGAAGATCCGGTGGAAATGGTGCATGAGGATTTTAATCAGATTTCGGTCCAGGAACAGATTGGTGTTACCTTTTCGACCATATTGCGTAATATTCTGCGTCAGGATCCCGATATTATCATGATCGGTGAGATTCGTGATCTGGAAACGGCAACCCACGCAGTCCAGGCCGCCTTGACCGGCCATCTCGTTTTTTCGACCCTGCATACCAATGATGCGGTTTCCACCATTGTCCGTCTTGAGGATCTTGGCCTGGAACCCTTTCTCATAGGCTCCACCATGCTGGGCGCACTGGCGCAACGGTTGGTCCGTCGAATCTGTCCCCATTGTATTCAACAGTACGAGATCGGGGCGCGGGAGGTTCAGAAGCTGGGATTTCCTGTTGCCGGCAGTGAAAATCTGCAGCTTTACAGAGGCAAGGGTTGTAAACTATGCCGGGGGACGGGATATTCCGGCCGTTTGGGTATTTTTGAAATCTTTCCCATGTCGGAAAAGTTGAAAAAACTGGTTGCCGGCAGGGCCACTGATTCCGAGCTGCGCCGGGTTGCCGTCCGCGAGGGTATGACGACCCTGCGCGAGGATGCCTGGCGCAAGGTGCTGGCCGGAAAAACAACAGTGGAAGAGGCCTTGCGAGTGACCACCGGTGATGTGAACTGAATCCCGGCGGGAAAGAAGAGAAAGAGAAATGGGAAAAAAGATAGTCTGTAAGAATAAAAAGGCCTTCCACGAATACCATATCGACCAGAAACTGGAGGCCGGCCTTGTGCTGACAGGCGCTGAGGTAAAATCTCTGCGCGCCGGTCGGGCAAATATAAAAGATGGTTATGCCCAGGAAAAAAACGGCGAAATTTTTTTGTACAATGTCCATATATCACCCTACAGCTTTGCCGCCCGAACCGATAACGATCCTCTGCGGGTGCGTAAACTCCTGCTCCACAGGCGTGAGATCAAAAAACTCATTGGTAAATTAAAAGAAAAGGGGGTTGCGCTAATCCCCTTGAGGATTTACTTTATCGGCAATGGTAAGGCTAAAGTGGAACTTGGTCTTGCCCGTGGTAAGAAACTGTATGATAAACGGGCAGCCTTAAAAGAAAAACAGACCAACCGGGAGATGCAGCGAGAGTTGCGTGGCCGGGGATAATTGTTTGTCATTTCGCTCGGACCGGCAGACTGAAAATTTAGAGACAAACAGAATTTTATAAAATTATACAAAAGAATATGGACAATGGGGGTGAAACGGATTCGACGGGGATATGAAAGCTCAACGTTGCATGCCGAGTGTTCCGTCAACTCGTAAAACAGATGGAATTTTAAATATAATCGCAGACGATTATAATTACGCAATGGCAGCATAGTCTGCTTTGC
>CAZURY010000427.1:0-2460 GCA_964623145.1 uncultured Desulfobulbus sp.
CGTGCCTGCCTTGGGAGCAGGAGGTCGCAGGTTCGAATCCTGCCGCCCCGACCATTTTTTTTCTTCGCTGAGCCCCCTTCCCGTCGAGTTTTTTTTCACTTTCTATTTGATATATGGCATAGTGGTCGATCATGACCGATGAGACCTTATTGCGCCAGGCCAACCTTTTTTTTCCTGGAGTTGGCGAGAATCCTGAAACATTTGATGCTGCAGTTGACTGCGGGGATATTATCGTTGATCCGGACAAGCTGGTCAACCTGTTGCAGAGCTGCCTTCATGATGAGGCTATTATCGAGGTTCAGTTTGATGAGCTGACCCGCGTTTTTTTCTGCCGGGTACTTGATCATAAACCTGAACTGGAAGAAATAGAGTCAGAAGGCGTTGTCATGTTGGTGGAGCCTGATTACACAAAGGCTGAGTATCTGGCCCAAAAGGATCATCTCGTCATTACGCCTGTGGAGCCCTCCATCGGTAATTTCCTTATCTGCTCGGTGGGCCGGGTTCTTCTTCGTCTGCTTGGCAGTCGCTGCGCCTTTGAGTTCTGCTGTTTTTTTGAAGAGAAAATCCGGGTTCGGGGAATGCCGGTTCTCCAGTGTTCGTTTCCACTTTTAGCCCGCCAGGTCAAAGGAGCCAGGGCCTATCGGGCCAAGGTTCCCAGGCAGATGGAATTGGTCCTTCACGTGGAAAGGCAGGGCAAGAGGGAGGATTTTTCCACCTGCCCCATTGACATCAGCGTCGAGGGCATGATGTTTGTCGATCCCTTTGGTAAATATTCCGACCTGCGGCAAGAGGAGAAGATATGGATGGAATTGTATTGGCCCGGAGGCCACAGCCTGAAGGTGAATGCCCGGGTTGCGCATGTCAGCCAGTTGCGGGATAAAAGCGGCATCCAGTATTGCTGCGGTATCCAGTTTGATCTCGCGACCAGGGCCCTGGCGAGGGATATTGAGTTACTGGTCGCCGGAGTGCAGCGCCGCCGTCTGCGGGAGTTGTCTGCAATCAGTGATGCATTTGGCGTTGACTTCAATAACTGGTAAACGTTTACATTATGCAGGTAATGCTGGCGAAACAGCATCTCGGTGAACGGTTACGCCATCGTTTGGGTCGGTTCACTCGTTTACAGTGGTTGTCGTTCCGTCTATGGATGGTTTGTACTCTTTGAGGTAAATTTCCGACAGGGTAAGAAAAGCGGTGACAATGAGCGGCCCGTAGATGATGCCCAGGATGCCGAACAGGCTCATGCCGCCAAGAATGGCCAGCAGGACGAGGAGGGTATGCATTTTAACCTGCCGGCCGACAAATTTTGGTTTCAGCAGATACTCCATGGAAAATGAAAGCAGCCCATAAAAAACCAGGGTCATTACGGCTTGGCCTGTGTGATCATTTATAAAGAGAAATGCAGAAGTGGGAATGAGCACGGCGCCGATGCCGAATATGGGGAGAAAGGCCAGAACCGCCATGACGCTGCCCCAGAGTACCGGTGAATTCAAACCGAGCATGGAGAAGAAAATTCCGCCGATAACCCCCTGGAAAAGACCGCTTATTCCATTGCCCACCAGGATAACGCCTGATATTTCCATGAATTTATCCATAAGCAATTTATCCTGATCTTCGGGTAAGGGTGAAAGTCTGCTTAAAAATTCAATGAGACGATCGATTTCCATCAGAAGAAAAAAGATCACCATGATCAGGATAAAAAACTGGAGGACAAAGCTCATGATATTAGCTGCCCAACCGGAAGCTTTGTCGTAAATAAAGAGACCGGCGCTTTTACTCAGGTCGGAAATCAAGCGGGTGACATCCGAGGGTTCAAAATTTATTCCGAATCCGACGAGTACCTCTTGTGCCCGGCCGGCCAATGTATTATTCTGCAGGGATTGCTGGAGTTTGAGCAGCAGGTTACTGTCCTTGCTCCAGTGGAAGAGGTTCATGGCCTCCGAAGACAGGGCGCCGATGCAGAAAGTCAACGGTACAAAGACAATGATGGTAATAAGAATGCAGGTGATGGATGAGGCCATCCAGGGTGAGACCCATCTGCAGAGCAGCATATAGACCGGCCGGAAGATACCGGCCAGTAGAAAGGCAAGGATCAGAAGCTGCCAGAAGGGCCAGAGCAGCCAGCCAAGCATCAGGATAACGAGCAGGAAAAGAGCGAGAAAATATTTTGCCTGCAGCGAGTTGAGCATCCTGTCCACTTCGCCGGGAAAGCGCTGCCTGGCGGAAGAAGGTTCCTGGGGTCTGTTGTCGGGTTTACTTGTCGGCATGGAGTTCCCTTAGAGGTAAAATCATCGTAAACGTTCACCAGCACCCCATCTTTGTTCGATCAGGCCTCCTCACATCACGCCGGGGCGTGATCGGAGTCTCGCAGGCTCGCTTACCTGACTCATCGGCCTGCTTGAACGAATAGGTAAGGTAAAATGAGAAGGCTGGCCCCCCTCGACGAGCTGTGGTAATACCACG
>CAZURY010000428.1:0-2447 GCA_964623145.1 uncultured Desulfobulbus sp.
GCGGTACCACCCGGCACGACCGGCCCGGCCCGCATGCACCACAAAGATCGTCCCGAAAAGTCTGAGCCTGCCAGGGAATTCGGTTCATTCAGGGTGTTGCAGCAGATCGTCTGTGAAATATGCCGCCAGGAATACGCACTTGCACGCGATAACCACGATATGGGCGACCAACAGCGATTGTTGCCAGCAACGGGCATCTACGCTGTGCCTGAAAATTTCCTGCTTTATCGGCATTCCAGATTCAGCACTCCGGCAACTAATTTGTAACAATAGTCCTGAAACGGTTCTGCCAGGCTCAGGCATATGGCCCGGACCCGGCTCACATGATATTCTCCCGGTGGTCGATCACGATAATTTTTCCATACCGTCGGATCAGTGATAGCCAGATTATATAACTCGTTTTTATAGATAAACTGTGCCCTCACCCTTGCTTGCCCCTCATCGTTGAGGATTACCATAATAGAAAATTTTTCAGGTGCTATGAGGAATAAGGACTGCCTGATGATCAGCTTACCTGAGGCGATCGCCATATATGAAACCCGATCGTTTTCACCTCGGCCGGAGCTGTTTCCCAAAGTCCATAAAATTTCGGGATGATCAAGATAGGCAGGAAGCTCATCGAGTGTAATGCCGTATCGTTGTTGCCATTGACAATCAGGATTAACGACATGATTTTCCGGCTGAAAAGTCAAAGGAGCAGGCCTGATTAATTCCATCTCGATCTTCTGCAAAGGTTTAGCGATAAAGGATCCGTATGGATTACGGCAGCAAACCATCTCCCTTGACAGCTCCCTACCTTTTTCTGTCTGGACCGGCCTGATCCATTTCCCTGTTCTTACGTCTTTACCGGCAACACAATATTGTCCATGTTTTACAGAGTTAGCGAAAACAATAATAGTCCTTTTCATTTACAGGTGCATAATTGTAATATTATTAAAATGTTCCGCAAGTAATTCTGCTAATAATCTTCTATGGCAATGGTCAGCTGCATTTTCACTACATAATAATACGCTATTCTCAAAAAATCCTATATCAAGACTATTAATAATATTTCTTTTTTCAATCAACTTTTTATACTGTTCCTCGTATGTATTCCAAGAAATCATCTTTTTCTTATATCCGTCAAGCAGTTCCTTTGTAGGAGCTAATTCAACCTGATAGTTATATCCGATCCCATGTAATCGCAAAAAATATGGAAGATGTTTAGCATTCGCAAAACCAGCGAGCTGTGATTTATTATTCAGTCGAATGTCAACAAGCATGCTTACATTATGTTCAACAAGCAAAGAAAAAAATGATTCCGCGCTTTTCCCTGCAAAACCAATAGTATACAAGTTCATGCCACTGCCTCTCCTTTTTTCTCTGGTCCGTACCCCACCAGGTGATTCAGGTCACGGTAAAGATCATCGATCGTTTTGAGGGAAAACAACGACTGCTGCATTGCCCCCCCCGAGGGAAGTTTTTTCAACCTGACCTCTACCCGTCCGGAAACCGAATAAAAGGCAAACAGTCTATTTTCCAGCTCTTCATGGGAATACGCTCTGTCCGGCAGGATGTGGACAACTCTGATCCCTTTCTTGGCAAGATTCCTGGAAATCATGGAAAACCTGTGACACTCCAGCGGATTTTTTTCCGAACACATTATAGCCACACGGTATCCCTTGACTACTCCGCCCAGGATTCGCACTATACCATCCTGGAATTTCATAGTTTTCTGCACTTTTTCAAAATCCACCGTACCATCGGCGAAAAGAAGCTCTTCCTCCTCATGACGAGCCCCGAGACTATCACCCATATACAAATAATATATGGACTGTTCCGCGAGAGCACGAGATAGCTCATCCTGATTGAACTGCTCCGCATATCGACTGTAAGGGACACTCCGAACATCAACGATCACGTCGATAGCATACCGTTTCAAGAGGCCCGTGAAACATTCCATGGAATGCGTCGAGTGACCGATGGTATAAACTTGGTTTCGATTTTTCATGGCATGGCAATATTTGCTTATTTTGGACAATCACTGAACTCCGCAACCAGACGTCTACGGAATTACGGGGCAATAATGACTTTAGTCTGGCTGGGGGCGACCTGTGCCCCGGCGGGCATGTTGGCATTACTGCCATTATGGTCGGTCATGGAGGTGAGATGGATGCATTTTTTCCCCTGCGCCTTGACCTTGGAACTCCCCTTCTTGAAAAGCACCTTGCCCATGTTGGTGCCGGACATGACCCCCTTGTTCGTGCCGGCCTCATCACCCATGGATCGTGAAATCTCGGACTGGACGGTGACCGCCTCCTTGCCCGAGAACTTGACTTTTTTGGCCGTCTTTTTCGCCTGGTTCACCATACCGGTATTGGGGTAAGGCACGGGGACCGGCGGGGCCCGGGGTGCCCGCGTCAGACAGACATTTGGGGTGGCGAAACAGGTGCCGCCACCCTGTGGTG
>CAZURY010000429.1:0-2440 GCA_964623145.1 uncultured Desulfobulbus sp.
GCCGCCTGGGATAAATTACCCGGGGATATTCAGGCCAAGGTACAAAAGGTAGCAGCCGACATGGAAAACGAAATGTGGTCACTGGCTGCGGATATGGATGCCAAAAGCCGGAAAACCCTTGCCGAACACGGCATGGTCGTGGCTGAGGTCAGTCC
This sequence comes from uncultured Desulfobulbus sp., assembly GCA_964623145.1. Classification (GTDB taxonomy): domain Bacteria; phylum Desulfobacterota; class Desulfobulbia; order Desulfobulbales; family Desulfobulbaceae; genus DRLX01. The sequence continues at coordinate 156 of CAZURY010000429.1, forward strand.
GGAATTTCGTGCCCAGCTGAACAAGGTGGGCGATACCCTGCGGGCCGAATGGGTGAAAAAGGCGGGCAGGGACGCACAGGTGATCCTGGACGACTATTATAAAAAAACAGGTCGTAAATAGAGAGAAAAAGTAAGGTACTGCCGCCGTCTCGTATATCGAGACGGCGGTGGCCTGGTATTTCCGGACAACTCCTTTCGGATTCTTTCATTCCGTGAACGTTTTTATTCGTATGATCGGTCGGCTCAGCAGGATGATGGCCGGGCTGTCGGCGCTTGTTTTAGGCGCCATGGCCTTGCTCATCCTTATTGAGATCGTCCTGTGGAATACTCTGCAGAAGACCACGCTTATTGCCGATGAATATTCAGCCTATGGCCTGGCCGTCATCACATTTCTCGGCGCCGGCTATTGTCTCAAAGAGAGGGGGCATATCCGTATCACCCTGGTACTTACCCTGTTGCCGGATTTGCCGGCCAGGATCATTACCGCCCTGGCCACTGCCCTGACCACGGTTTTTATGGGCTATCTCTGGTGGTATCTCTTCCTGCTGGTCCGCTCGTCCCTGCATTATCATTCCACCTCCGGCACCCTGACCAATACCGTTCTCTGGATACCCCAGGGTCTGATGCTTCTTGGCGCCACCTCTTTTCTGCTCCAGCTTGCGGCCACCGCCTGCGAAACTATTCTGGCAATACAAACCGGAAAACGGGTGCTTTGAGATGGACGGATCCATGCTGGTTATGTGTCTGACCGTCTTTGGTCTGCTCTTTTTTCTTCTTGCCTGCGGGGTGTGGGTGGGTTTTGCTCTGTTCATGGTCGGTTTTGCCGGACTCACCCTGTTCGGCAGTCTACCGGCCGGTTATAATATGGCCTCATCGGTATGGGCCACGGTGGGCAAGTGGGAATATGTGGCCCTGCCCATGTTTATCCTCATGGGTGAGATTCTGTACCGCTCCGGCATTTCGGAAAAACTGTTCAAAGCCCTGGTCCCCTGGCTCTACCGACTGCCGGGCGGTCTGCTGTTGATGAACATTATCTCCTGCACGCTTTTTGCCGCCGTTTCCGGATCCAGCGCCGCCACCACCGCCACCGTTGGCCGGATCACCCTGGCCGAGCTGGACAAACTGGGTTATGACCGCAAAATTGCCATGGGTTCCCTTGCCGGCGCCGGGACGCTCGGCTTCCTTATCCCGCCCTCGCTGATCATGATCGTTTATGCCATCATGGCCGAGGTGTCCATCGGCAAGATGTTCATGGCCGGTATTCTGCCCGGTCTGCTGCTGGCCTCTGTCTACGCCTCCTATATTATTTATCGTGGTATCCGCAACCCGGAGATCGCCCCCCGTCTGCAGGAGAGCTACAGCTGGTCGGAACGGTTCTCCTCCATAAAAGATCTGGTCCCGACCTTTCTTCTGATCGTCCTGGTGTTGGGTTCCATTTATGCCGGGGTGGCAACGCCGACCGAGGCGGCGGCCCTGGGTGTATTCGGCGCCACGCTTTTTGCCTTTATTAACCGGCAGATGGATGGGAAAATACTGTTTACCTGTCTCCAAAGCGCGGTTAAGACCAACTGCATGATTATGCTCATTGTCATGGGTGCTGGTTTCTTGTCCAGGGTCATGGGATTCCTGGGTATCCCGGCGGCCCTTACCGGCGCTATTCTGGATCTGCAGCTTTCCCCATATCTGCTCATGCTGCTGCTTGGAGGGGTGTATATCCTGCTTGGTTGCCTGCTGGATGGTTTCTCCATAGTTTTGATGACCCTGCCGATTGCCCTGCCCATGGTTACGGCCGCCGGTTTTGATCCGATCTGGTTCGGCATCTATCTGATTTTGATGGTTGAGGTCAGTCAGATCACGCCGCCGGTTGGGTTTAATCTCTTTGTAATCCAGGGGTTGACCGATGAACCGATCACCAGAATCGCCCGTCATGCCCTGCCGTTTTTCTTTCTCATGCTGTTGACAACCGTGATTTTAACGGTTTTTCCGCAGATCGCCCTGTTTTTACCCCATCTGATGAGTTCTTCCTAGTGTCGCGTCAACAATGAAATGACGTAATATTGCGCCGTAATTTTTTATGCCTGTTGATTAGGGGCGTGAGGCGCATAGTAGAACTATGTAACTCATGTCGCTAATCAACAGGCGTGGAAAAGGACAAGCAAGATGCGTCAGAGCAGTGTTGACGAGACACTAGAGATGGACATGTCCATACACGCCCTGTGCAGGTTGGACGTTTGTAACCGTTCACCCAGATACTGTTTCGCCCGCATTACCTGCATAATGTAAAC
>CAZURY010000430.1:0-2436 GCA_964623145.1 uncultured Desulfobulbus sp.
CCTCATTACGGGAAAAAGCGGCGGTTTTAATCTGCTTGGCGGCCCGGAGAAAACTGCCGAAGAAACGATAGCAAAGAAAAAAAACTCTTCTTCCAAAAACAGCGCTCTTGGCAACTAAGGCGGGTTTTACCCGCAATCCAATAATGATTGCCGTGCCCCCGAAGTCTAACAGAGTGGTCGCAGGTCTGTTTGAGCGCAGCGAAAACGGACAGGAGATTTCCGTCATCAATGTCCGGTTTCTCGGGGCTCAACCAGACCTAAACAATTACACCTAAGTACGGCTGCTTTCACCCGCAACCAAACAGAACTGCGAATACAAATTTCGAACCACGGAAGTGGAGCGCTCCTGCGCGATAATCTTACCAGATGCAACAACCGCCCAATCGCCCGCAGGCGGCTCCTACGATGTTCCTTAAAAAATTCCTGATTTTTATGACAGGAAACGAGGAGTAAGACGCTAAGAAAAAAATGCTGCTCAACAAATGGAGACCAAAAATGAAATGAAGGTGGAAAACTCAGGTTTACCGTCCTTCCACCTTATGAATATCCGGGTATAAACATTTTCACAAGGTAGGTATGGGACCTGCCTGTACATAGAGTGTCAATTATTCAGGAGATAGGAAAATGATGAAAACAGTTGTAATGGCCGCGGGGATAACCGCCTTGATTGCTTCTTCTGCCGGGGCCGGAGTCGTCCAGGAAGATAACCAGTGGTACAAGGATGGTGAAAAAACCATTCAGGAAAAACTGGCAGTCTCCCCAATCACAAAACAGGCAAAAAATGTGATCCTTTTTATTTCCGATGGAGACGGGATAGCAACTAATTATGCGACACGTCTCTTCATGGGGCAGCAAGCGGGCGGGTATGGTGATGACTTTGTTCTGCCTGCCGAAAAAATGCCCTATCTGGCTCTTTCTAAAATTTACAATACCAATGCCCAGACCCCGGACAGTGCCGGCACATCTACAGCCATGAATACAGGTGTTAAATCCAAGGCAGGAGTTCTTGGTGTCAGTGAGATTGTCGGCAAAGGGGTCTGTTCTGATATGCACAAAAATGGCGCTGTTGTACAGGATTTTGCCGAATTGATGCATGACGAGGGCAAGGAAGTCGGGTTTGTCACCACTGCCAGGATCACCCATGCCACGCCCGCGGCGGGTTATGCCCATTCCGCCCATCGTAACTGGGAGGATGATTCAAAAATTCCGGAAGGTTGTGACCAGAAGGATATCGCCGCACAGCTCTTTGACAAACTTGTTTCCGGTGAAGTTAATCTGGCAATGGGTGGTGGACGCCGTCATTTTATTCCCAAAGACAGCGTGGGTGATGAAGGACACAAGGGAAAAAGAAAAGACGGGCGAAACCTGATTGAGGAGGCAAAGGCGAAAGGTGTGCAGTATGCCTGGGACGATAAAACATTTTCGGCCCTGAAATTAGACGGCAAAACCCCGATTCTTGGTTTGTTTGAAAAATCACATATGAAATATGAACATGACCGCACGGGTGAGCCTTCACTGGCTGAAATGACGGAGGCGGCAATCAAGTATCTCTCCAAAAACAAAAATGGCTATTATCTGCTCGTGGAGGGCGGGCGCGTCGATCATGCCAATCATGCCGGTAATGCCTATCGAACCGTTACAGATAATGTAGCTTTTGCCAAAGCTGTTGCCAGGGCAATGGCCATGACCGATCCCCGGAATACCCTGATTATTGCCACCGCCGACCATGGTCACGGCATGGCCATGAACGGCTATTGCGGACGGGGTTCCGATATCCTCGGACTGTGTTATAAGATTGACACAAAGGGCACAGTTCATCTTGATAAACCAAATCTTGCCGATGATGGAAAACCTTATACGGTTATCGGTTATCTCAATGGCCCCGGCGCGGTCCTGAAAAAACAGGAATACGGCAACTACATTGGCAGCAGGCCGATCCTCACCCAGGCGGAGGCCAAAGATCCCGATTTTCTTCAGCAGTCCCTGATTCCCAAAAGTTCTGAATCCCATTCCGGTGTTGATGTGGCGATTTACGCAAGAGGCCCATGGGCGCACCTTTTCGATGGCACGGTTGAGCAGAACTATATCTTCCATGTCATGAATTACGCCGTGCATCACAGCAAGTGATTTTTACAACAGGGCCTTTTTATTACGTGTGTGTCAGTTAACCTTAGCGCTCTACCCCTCATTTTCTGGCCTAAAAACAAGAAAATGAACATTGTAGGTCTGCTTGAGTGGAACGAAAGCAGACAAATAGCAGCCATGACTTTTGTCTGCTTTCGCGGAGCATAACCAGACCTGCATTTTATACGATCTATTGGGTTGCGGGCATTGAGCCGACCTTTTAATGCTTACTGATTGCTTACTGATAAATTTTGTAACAACTCACGGGGTAAATAACTCTGTGTTTTCATCATTTCAGCCATGTAAAGGGAA
>CAZURY010000431.1:0-2428 GCA_964623145.1 uncultured Desulfobulbus sp.
CGAATTATCGACCCGTCTTTCCGCGTGTACTCCACCGCCATTAACAATTGGCTTTCTTCTTGCATGATTTTTTAATGCGAGGTATCAACTGTCAATAAGTTAACATAAAATTCTGCACACTCATTCCGGGAATAGTTGTTCTGTATTGAATAACTAAAGGCAGAGACGCTCTTTCCCAAGTTCCACAGGCTACGGACGGTGATAGTGGATAAATAGAAAAAGGAGGAACCAAATGAAACGGTATCTGCGTCAATTCACTTTTCTACTGTACGCCCTTGTATTACGGTGGCCGATCTGGTTACTGATATGGTTTTTCGGCCAAAGCGGCATCTTCAAAACCGTGTTTCTCATCTATCCAACGGATAGTTCGGAATGCCTCGATTTCTGTCCTGATATTCCATGGCTGCGGCGTTTCTTTTCAGGTCGTCCGACTCCGGCCGGTCTGATCATGAATGGATGGCTGCCCGTTGGCCTGTATCTTGTTGTCCCCAATCCGGCCCTGGAGTTAATGCGAAAAAAAAACCGGCCCATTGTTCAAGACATTGTCAAACGCATGCTTTGGATCAGGAAGCTTTCCGGTGCGCGCACCATCGGGCTTGCCGGACAGCTTGGCCCCATATTTGAAAAACGCCATGGCATACCCATGAAACATCCCTTTTACGCCAGCACATACGGCAATATTTTCAGTATCCAGGAAGCCGTCAAACATCTGAGCAATGCGGCTGACAAACGACCCTGGCAGGCATCGGTGGCCATCCTGGGTGGCGGGGAACTTGGGGAACAACTCGAAGAACACCTCGGCAAAGACGGCTACAACCTCAAAATGGTCAATGTCAGGTACACCAGGAAAGGGGACGTAAAACTTGCAGACGAGGCGGAAGCGGACCGCCAGTTGCACGACGTTGATTTTGTTATCAACCTGCTTCCCAGGGGAATCGATTTCATGGGATGCAGACTGGATAAACGGATCTCCGAATCCGCGACCATTATCGACTTCTCGCGCCCGCAGATTCCCGCTGACACCATTGCCCAGAGAGTGGTTATGGGTAACAGGGTGCAGCGGCGCGGAATCCATTTCTTCATGAAATTGCCCGGCGGCTGGAAACGCTACGAACTGCCCGCCTGTTCCATGCCGTGCCTGCTGGCATCTCTTGCCGGTCAAACAGCGCAGAGCCTGGAAGAATTCCGCATGGCCGCCCGGCAGATGGCATTTCAGACAGCCCTGGCAGGAGCGCCATTGCCATTGCATGCAGTCATAAGGCTGCGGCTCCGCAATTTTGCCGGAGAAATCAGCATAGTGACCAGTTTCGCACTCTTTATGCTCAAAAACAGGTTGTCGACAACACACTTATAACCAGGCCGGAACATACGGTGAAGAAGAAGGTCTCTTTGCTTCTTCTTCACCACCGACATAAGCAAGGTCAACCGTACATGCCCAAGGGACCCCGATTCTTGCAACATTTCTTCTGCACAGATTGTCCGGCGGTTGCCCAAACAGCTTCAACAACATAAGCGCCTTTAAAATCCCCAGGACAGCAGAGGATCACTCCGGTTACAAGGGTAGTTATCGGCTGGATTCGTTGTACACACATGCGATAACCTCCAGGCTGGGGCCGCCCTTTTCTCAGCAGTACTTCCGATTAAATGCCAATGGCCAGGGCATAAAGAATCATGCCATCGGTTTCCAGAAAATCGATAACCTCCCGGTCATAAAAAGCGCCGATTCCACTACATCCCAGCCCCTGCAGGCCGCTCTCCAGATATACTCTTTGTCCGATCAGCCCTGCCTTAAGCATCAACGCCAAATAATTATCTGAATCGCCGACCAGAAAGAACGTCACCCCGCTCTCTGCACCCAGATCCTGTTCCAGACAGAGATAGCCTGCCATACCGGCAAATTCTCCTTTTCGCAGGCAACGATCATGGGTGTACAGTCCCGCCTCCATAGCCTCTACCCGGTTAACAATGGAAAAAATCCGCACATCCTCATCACAATCAATGGCGATACCGGCCTCAATCACCTTATGCACGGCCATATATTGCGCCCGTGTTATAGGCCGGCAGTTAAATTTCCGAATGGAACGACGCCGGGAAACAATCACCGCCAATTCCTGACTTGGAACCGAGTAGGGTTTGCCGGCAGGGGTATCGCCACCACAGGTGGACATAAGGGATGCCCGGGCATATGCCTGCTCGATGATCAGGTCCCTGGAAAATGCCCCACTCCCGTCGATGAAATCCAGGCTCATCTGCGGGCAATGCATCTCCCCAGGTTGTCTTTTGCCACAGATTCCCATGGCCATGGGAAGTTCACGGGTTGCAAACCCGAAATCTCTTTGAACCCGTTCCCTATCAAAGCGGGTTATCAGGGAGCAGCAACGATCTGTACAATATGCAGCCGCCTCCATTGCTCCCAGAAGATGGCCGC
>CAZURY010000432.1:0-2426 GCA_964623145.1 uncultured Desulfobulbus sp.
CCCTGGGTGATTTCATCGGCCGCATGACTGACCTGGGAGATATCAGAGGCGATCTCCTGGGAAACGGTTGAGCTCTGGGCAACATTTTCCGCCACCTCTCCGATTCCCTGGCCGGCCTGTTGAATATTGCTGGTCAGTTCCGTCATGGTACCGGCCTGTTCATCAAGGGCGGTCGCAATGTTTGAGACGATTTCATCGATCTCATTGATTATTTCGGTGATGGTTTTTATCCCATGGACAGTAACATTGGTGGAATTCTGGATTCCCTCTATCCGTTGTTTTATTTCGCCGGTTGCCTCGGCTGTTTGTTTGGCCAGATCCTTGATTTCATTAGCAACCACGGCAAATCCCTTGCCTGCCTCACCGGCCCGGGCAGCCTCAATGGTTGCATTTAAGGCCAGCAGGTTGGTCTGGGAAGATATTTCGGTTATTGTTTCCGTGACCTTGCCGATATCCTGGGCAGAGATACCCAGTTCATCCACCTTAACAGAGATATCAACTGCTTCTTTGACTGCCTGGTCGGTGATATCCTTGGCCTTGGCAGTGGATGTCCGGATTTCGCCGACAGTGGAGCCGATTTCTTCGGTTGCCGTGGTCATCATGTTGACATTGGCCGCCGCCTCTTCGGTGGCCGCAGCCACGCTGCCCATATTAGCGCTCATCTCTTCAGCTGCTGCTGCCACACTTTCGGAACGCTGCGCTGTTTCCGAAGCTTCGGTATCCATGAGATCCGCAACCTGGGAAAGGCTGTCCGAAGACTGGTGCAGGTTACTGCTGTTCTTCCGGATATCCTGGACCATTTTTCTGGTGTTGGCAATCAGGCTATGAACCGAAGCGGTAAGCTCGGAAAACTCGTCTTTGACAACAGCGCCGTAGCACTCCCTGCATTCCGAGCAGGATTTGTATTCGCCACTGAGGATTTTCGGACATTGAACATTTGAGGAGGCGGAACCGGCCTCTTCCCAGCAATAACCTGATTGGCCGTACATGGAACAGTCGCTTTTTCCACATTGCAGGGTTTCCGAACAGTTAATACCGGCAATTTTTGATGTGTCTGCCTGGATACTGAGGTCACCTGTGGATGCTGCTTCAAGCACTCTGTTTACCTTGTTGAGTGGTTTGTCGATCAGGTAATGGAAGATAAAAAAGACAACAGCAAGGACAACAACAAGGGCCAGGGCGCCGGCGCCGACAATAGTAAGCGCTGCTTTTTTAGCTGCCATCATTTTGTCGGTAACATCCAGAGGAATGGTGGTCACCCCGACAATTTTACCGCTGTAATCGGGAATCGGCAGGTAAACGGCCATGATGTCTCTGCCATTTTGTCTGTTTTCGACAATGGTTGCCTGCTCATCCTGCATGACTTTTTGCAGCAGAGGAAAGGAGTCGGCAGAAAGGGGCCGAGTGTCGGTCCTGGCCTGGTATTTAAAACCATTGCCGTCAGGGACGATAACCGCGATATCAACACCGACGATTTCTTTTATTTTAGAGAGCAGGGCATCATTGACCGGAGCGCCGAATTCAACCGATCCCACAGGCTGCCCTTCATAATTGACCGGGACAACAGCACGCACTGAAACACCTGCTTTGCCGACCTCCATGCCGAATGCATCCTGGTGGGTTCGATTGACGGCAAGAACAGTATGGCGAAAGCCGGACAGATCGTCTCCATATTTCCCTGGTTTTTGCAACCTGAGAAAAGATGTTGCAGGCGGCAGGTGGAAATGAAAGACATTAAGGTCGATAATTTTTTTCAAATCATGATAAATGGGCATGGTGACCCCCATCAGGCCCACCCTGTCCCTTTCTCCAAAATATTGCTGGACCGAGGGGATATCAGCAACAGTATGAGCCAGCAGCCGCAGGCGTGCCGCGCTGTTTTCCAGCAGTTGCCGGTTGACCATGGATGCATGATGTTCCAAATTGTCCCTGGTCTTTGTAACTACTTCATTTATGGTGCTGCGATACATCAGAATGACCGGAACCGCTATCATCAGGCCGATGATGGTGCCAAGGGCAACCAGGGTCTTGGTTTTTACCCTTTTCGGGATAATTCGTTGTAAAAAGTTCATGCTTTACCCTGTGTTTTCTTATTAATGTTTAATGGTAACCGTATGCCGCTCCGGTGTAATGAAGCGTTACACTTTGAACCGGCTGATCATTTCCCGAAGGTGCCCGGCCACCGCATTGAGCTTGTCCGTACTGGTTCTGATATTGGTTGAACCCTCGGAAATATCTTCAGCGGCCCGGCTGACCTCGCCGATATCCTGGGCAACCTCGCCGGCAACCGTGGAAACCTGGGCCACGTTTTCGGTGACCTCCTGGATGCCGATGGATGCCTGACTGATATTTTCGGCAATTTCACCGGTGGTTGCCGACTGCTCTTCAACCGCTGTCACGATGGAGACAACAATTGCATTCACTTC
>CAZURY010000433.1:0-2410 GCA_964623145.1 uncultured Desulfobulbus sp.
GGCTCGCTTACCCGGAGTCTCGCAGGCTCGCTTACCTACCATTGTGTTGCCGTTTTTTGAAAATTACACAAAATACAGGTCCGCCGATGAGCGCTGTCAACACGCCGATGGGAACCTCGGAGGGCAGAACGGCCCTGGTCAAGGTATCGGCAACAACCAGGAGAATTGCGCCGCCGAGAGCGGAAAAAATGATCAAACCGCGATTATCCGGACCAATGATATGACGCAGCAAATGAGGCACTATAAGACCGACAAAGCCGATAATTCCGGAAACGGCAACACTGACGGCCGTCATCAGCGAGCAGGTAAGCAGAAGAAACAGGCGCAAACGCGTGGTATTAATGCCCAGGGTCGCTGCCGTCCGCTCACCGGTGGCCATTATATTGAGTTCCCGGCTGTATAAAAGACAAATCCCGACCCCAAAACAGGTCACAGGAAGCAGGATGATAATATTTGTCCAGGAGATTCCTGACAAAGACCCCATGAGCCAGAAAATTATGATGCCCACCTGCTCATCAGCCAGAAATTTAAGAAAGCCTATGGCGGCTGATAAAATTGCCGCCACAATGACCCCGGAGAGAATCAGATTGGTTGACGATAACCGCCGGTCTCCATTAGCCAGGCCCAGCACAACCATCAGGGTGCCGATGCTGCCGGCAAAGGCAAACATGGGAATGGATATGCCTGCCGGCAGGACCAGACCAAATACCTGGAGCACAATCACCAGCGAGGCGCCGAAAGCAGCTCCCGATGAAATACCAAGCGTATAGGGATCGGCCAACGGATTTCGCAATATGGCCTGAAAGACAGCGCCACTAACAGCCAGTGCACCGCCGACGAAGGCCGCCCCGATAATTCTTGGCAGGCGCACGTCAACCACTATGCCTTCAACAACCGGATCAGCATTCAAACCCAATCCGGCTGCATAATGGGCAAGCACGGAAATAATTTTGGCGACCGGAATCTTCATATACCCCATGGTCGCGGAAATCATCATAACCACGATCAGCAAGGCCAGTAAAACAACGCCGACTAAAAAAGATCCCTGTCGCCGCCTCATTATTTCAAGATAATGCCCGCATCTTCAGCAGCATCCGCCGCATGTCGGACATAGATTTCAGCGACATGGTCATTTTCCCCCATGCCATGCAGATATGGCACAACGGTTATGCCGGCTTTTTCCATGATTGACTTCCAGGAATCCTCATCGGGGCCGGCCATATCATTAACGGCATGATCACCGGCCACGATCATAAAGGCCCGAATCACAACTTTTTTAACCTCTGCATCCTGCAACTGAGCCATCACCTGATCCAGGCCGGGATACCCCTCAACCGTTCCAACCAGCGTTAAAACGTCAGGATAAGCACGTTTCATTTCATGGGCAAACTGGATATAGGAACCTCCGGATGGAAAATGGTCATTACCGTGCCCCATATAAACAAGGGCGGCCTTTTCCTTCCGGGCCCGATCAACATCCTCTTTCATGGCCTTGACCGCAAGTTTAATATCCTCAGCATAGGGGTGGGTGACACCAAAGGTTCCCAGCATGGGACGACCTATGACCAGTTTATTAAAGGGTTTAAACTTTTTCTTAATGGTATCAATTGAGGCCAGGGCATGAACGTAACTTGTCAGATCGAGAAACTCTTCCGCAGGTGCGATGTGGGTGGGCTGCACGACCAGGGTATCATAGCCGTCGTCCTGAAAATTAGCGATGGTCGCCAGAGGCCCCTGGACATGGAGAATTTCGGGTGGAATCTCGGGGTGGGCCTTGAGATAAACCGGATCTTTAGCCCGTTTCTGCCAGATTTTTCGAATAATGTTGGAGGTAAAGGCAAAGCGAACCGGAGTTTCCGGAAAGGCCTTGGCCATCTTCTCCTTGATATTCAACAGTCCCTGTAATGCCGGCTCGACCGTGGTGCCGAACATGGCCAGGACAATACCACTTTTGTGCTCCACCTTGTGCTCCCCTGCGATTACCGATTGCACAGTGAACATACACAACATAACCACCGCAAAAAAAACAGTTCCAACCTTCATGAAACCTCCTTTTTTTACGGCCCGGAAATAAAAAAATCCCGGACCAATTAATAAAATTGATCCGGGATGTCCCTTCTTTATCCCAGATGTGCATACCTGGTCCGCCCCGTTGCCAAGGGTATTGTCGGACGATTTCCAGGCAGGTCTTCTGACTTCCCCGCCTTTGCAACGGCCTTCCCATCCTGCTTGACAGGACAGTGGCACGCGAGGTTGCAAAGGTTCCTTATCTATGGATAAAGACGGGGTTACAGCGGCGGGCCCGTCCCGGATTCACACCGGGTTCCCTTTTCATCCACCCGCAGGTGGACACCTGAAACTGGCGGGAAGTGTACCCAAGGAAGCCGGTTAAGTCAAGCTTGCACCGGAA
>CAZURY010000434.1:0-2409 GCA_964623145.1 uncultured Desulfobulbus sp.
TTTCGTGCCGTTTTGGGGACTCTTGTCTGGGTCAGCAGTGTCCGAGTCCCAGAACTTCAGAGCCGGCATATGGAGATCAGGGAGCCAGCGTCGGAGACCCCATTTGGGTGGATTGCCGGCCTCCAGTCTTTCAAGAAGATTCCTGGCTTTGGGGGCAATGGTCGAATCCGGATACATTTTCAACAGATACTTGAGACGATGCTCGGCTTGTTTGTATTGTTCCGTCCGGACATAGAATACGGCTACAAAGTATTCATGGTTCACCAGAAATTCCCTGGCTGCTGCTATATGGGCTTTGGCCTCCCTTGTATAGGGAGAATCAGGGAAAGAGCGCAGGAGTTTGGAAAAGTCGCTTATTGCTTCCCGGGCCCCTGAAATATCACGATCAATACGGTCTGTTCGCCTGAAATCACACATCCCGATTTGAAACATGACATAGGCAATTGCCTCGTTTGTGGGATGGCGTTCCTCAAACTCCTGATACAGGGTTTTGGCCTCGATATATTCCCCCCGATAATAGTGGCAGTCTGCGGCTCTCAGCTCGGCAAGTACTGCCTGGGGGCTGAATGGATACTGGTCAAGGATCTGGTTGAAGGCCTGCAGGGCATCGTAATAGTTACCGGTATTGTAAGCCTCCATGCCCTGGGCAAGCAGGTTTGCCGCCTCTTCCTGGTTAATGGCCGTGTCCTCACCATTATCAACAAAGGGGAGGAAATCAAAGGTGTCCTTGACGGTTGAGCAGCCCGCTATGCTCAGTGACAGGATACACAGGGCAAAGACATAAAAAACACGTTGGATCAGGGTGGATTTTTGTACTGTTGGCATAATATGGATTACCGGTGAAAGGATAAAACGCTCAATTGAGGACAGAGAGTGGGAAAAAAGGTTGATGTCAACTGGTTCCATGCCCCAGCCCTGCCAGGAATTGCTCAGCTGAAAGTTCTGCATTGGCGCCTTCACCGACTGCATTGGCAATCTGGCGAAAATTTTTACTTCGGATATCACCGGCAGCATATACACCGGGGATTGAGGTTTCCATTTCGTTATTGCTTATAATAAAACCGGCATCATCGACCTGCAGCTGATCAAGAGGAAGGATTTCATTATTTGCGACTACCCCGATAAGTATAAAAATGCCGGTTACCTTCAGAGTTGAAGATGAGCCGTCGTTATAGGCGATCTGTATTCTGTTGACGCCGTTTTCATCTCCATCTATTTTTTGAACCTGTGCGTTCCAGAGGAAATCGATGTGTTTGTTGGCAAATGCTTGTTCCTGAAGAATTTTGGCTGCCCGTAGTTCATCCCGACGATGAATAACAGTTACCTTGTCGGCAAACTTTGTCAGATGCAGAGCTTCTTGAATGGCGGTGTTACCGCCTCCAACTACGGCTATTTCCTGTCCTTTGTAAAAAGGACCGTCACAGGTAGCGCAGTAGGACACCCCCTGTCCGGTGAATTCTTTTTCTCCCTCCACGCCTAAAGTCCTAGGTCTGGCCCCGGTGCAGAGAATGACGCTCAGGCAGGTTATCTTTTCACCGTTTTCCAGAAAGACGGTTTTGATCGGACCTTTGAGATCAAGTTTGGCAGCTGCTGTGAATTTTTTTTCAAGATCAAAGCGATCGGCATGCGCCGTCATTTTGTCTATCAGTTCAAAACCGCTTATTCCTTCTGTAAATCCGGGATAATTATCGACCCAGTCGGTGAGAAGAACCTGCCCGCCTGTGGCTCCTTTTTCAAGGAGCAGGGCCTTGACCCGTCCACGAGCGGCGTAAAGTCCGGCGCTCAGGCCCGCCGGCCCACCACCTATAATAATAAGCTGGTAATCAGCTTGCATGGAAAATATTAAAGCGCTTTATTAATTAAGTCGTTCAGTTGCGCTTTGCCAACCGCACCGGTGATTTTGTCAACCACTTCACCACCTTTAAACAGGATCAATGTGGGAATGGCACGAATACCGAATTTACCGGGTGTCGCCGGATTGTCATCAACGTTCATTTTGGCAATCTGCACCTTGCCGTCAAATTCTTCAGCCAGTTCTTCGATGACCGGGCCGATGGCTTTACAGGGTCCGCACCAGGGAGCCCAGAAATCCACGAGGCAGGGAAGTGTGCTGCCTACAATTTTGTTGTCGAATTCATCGTCAGTTACGTGGAGTACCTTGTCGTTTGCCATTGAGTTCCTCTCCTTCTGCATCTGAAAATCGATTCTGAAAATTTAACCTTCCAGTCGATTTTCCTGGTTTATTGTGGCTGGAATCTGAAAATCAGCGCCAGCCCTGTTGGGTAAAGAGTAGCCAAACCCTCGTGAGGGCAATAAATTGTTTAGTTTTCACGCGGTTATTCCGGCGAGAGATTTTTCAGCGGCTATTCTACCTTGCCGTTGCACCAGTGACAAGGAAAAATTGTCTCG
>CAZURY010000435.1:0-2381 GCA_964623145.1 uncultured Desulfobulbus sp.
GGTAATGAAATGGAAGATTGCCCGATTATTCATGGATAGATAATGACCTCCAGCCTGCCCATATATTCCATTGTACCAGAACTGAAACAGGCCCTGACAAACCGGTCCACAGCGATCCTCAGCGCACCCACCGGCTCGGGAAAGACCACAGTCGTTCCCCTGGAGCTCTTGCAGGAAAAATGGCTGCAGGGAAAAAAAATCATCCTGCTGGAACCAAGGCGGCTGGCGGCCAGGCTGGCAGCCGGATTTATGTCCGCAAAGCTTGGTGAGGAGGTCGGCGAAACAGTGGGCTATCAGGTGCGTTTTGACCGGCGCATTTCTCCGGCCACCAGAATTGAAGTCATCACTGATGGACTTTTGATCAGGCGCCTGCAGGAGGATCCTGAGCTTAATGATGTCGGCATGATCATCTTTGATGAATTTCATGAACGCAGCCTGGAGGTTGACCTGGCCCTGGCCCTTTGTCAAGATGTGCAGCAGTGCCTGCGTGAGGATTTACGCCTGCTGGTGATGTCGGCCACCCTGACGGCAAAACCACTTGCCGCTCTGCTGGATGATGCGCCGATTATCACCGGCCACGGCAGAAGTTATCCGGTGGAAAACAGGTACCTGGCCCCGCCCGGCAATCTTGATACGCCCAGATTCGACCATATTGCCCGGATGACCGCCCGCGGCGTCCGTCATGCCCTGGCGGAAGAATCCGGCGATATGCTCGTCTTTCTTCCGGGAAAGGGTGAAATCAACCGCGTTAAAGAGCTGTTGTCATCCCGGCCAAACGACAACTCGCTGATCCTGCCACTGCATGGCGGTATGCAGCTTAAACACCAAAGCATGGCTGTACAGCCGGACCCGCAAGGGCGGCGCCGGATCATCCTGACCACCACCATAGCCGAAACCAGCCTGACCATTGAAGGCATTACAACAGTTGTTGACTGCGGCTGGAAGCGGGTTCCCCGTTTTGACACGGCAAGTTCTTTGACCAGGCTTGAAACTGTCCGCATCTCAAAGGCATCGGCCAGACAACGGAGCGGCCGGGCCGGCCGTCTCGGCCCCGGGGTCTGCTACCGCCTGTGGAATAAAGGTGTCGAACAGGGATTACAGCCCTTTGACCGGCCGGAAATACTGCAGGCTGACCTGGCGCCGCTCGTCCTTGAGCTGGCGCTTTGGGGTGAAAACGACCCCAAACAACTTCGCTGGCTTGATCCGCCCGATGATGCGGCCCTGCAACAGGCAAGACAGCTGCTCCTTGACCTTGAGGCCGTGGATAAAAAGGGCCGCATAACACAGTTGGGCAAGGTAATGGCCGGACTGCCCGTTCATCCCCGTCTGGCCCGCATGCTGCTCAGGGCCGGGGGGCGGCGGAACCGATCTCTTGCCTGTACCATTGCCGCCCTGATTTCGGAACGTGACATCCTGCGGGGTAGCGGTGCCTCGGTGGATCTTGATGACCGTCTGCATGCTCTCTCCCGTTGTCCGCGCCATGGAGAGCACCTGACAAACATTGACCTGCGCGCTTGCCGGCGCGTTGATCGTATCAGTCGTCAACTATACCGACAGATCAAAAATCATCCCGGCACGGAAAACAGCGCTTCTCTTTCCACGGGAGCGCTGCTCTCTCTGGCCTATCCGGACCGAATAGCCGGACTGCGGTCCGGCTCTAAGCTCAGCTATAAGCTTGTATCCGGCCGAGGCGCGGTTTTACCCGGCCATGACCGACTGCAATCCACACGCTTTCTGTCCATTGGCGCCATGGATGGCCGCCGGGCTGAAGGACGAATCTTTCTTGCCGCGCCCCTTGATTTTGAAGAACTGTCGGCCCTGCATGGACAACGGTTTATTCAAGAGGAGGAGGTTTTTTTCGACAGGGAAAGACAATCCGTCCAGGCCTGTAAAGTAGTTCGACTCGGCGGTATGGAGGTTACTCGAAAATCGTTATCCCGTCCTGATCCGGAAAAAGTTCAGGCCGTACTCATAGAAGAAATCAAACATAGCCTGCTTCAGATATTGCCGTGGACAAAAAAGGCAAAAAATCTTCAAAAAAGAGTCCGCTTTCTGCAAGGCCTGCAAAAAGAAATGGACTGGCCCGACTTTTCAAGCCAGGCCCTTATCGCAGGACTTGATAACTGGCTTGCTCCTTATCTGTCGGGTATGCGAACAACTGCTGATTTACGAACCCTTGATCTTGAAAATATTTTACGCTACCGCCTCAACCGGCAGCAGCAGAAACGGCTTGAGCAGGAAGCGCCGACCCACCTGCTGGTGCCCAGCGGATCAAAGGTTCCGCTGCAGTATCAGGAAGATGGCCCGCCGGTGTTGGCAGTCCGGCTGCAGGAGATGTTCGGCCTGGCCGACACCCCAACCATCTGCCGGGGCAGGATAAA
>CAZURY010000436.1:0-2379 GCA_964623145.1 uncultured Desulfobulbus sp.
TTTTTTTAAGGCCAGACCAACTTGGAATGGACCCAGCCCGTCAGTTGTGGATGGGAAACCTTGATCCATTCACCCTTACGACCGATCTTCTTCAGGATAACCTCCCGGGCCAGGGTACCGATTTTTTTAAAACCGGTTCCAGGACCGCTACGGGCATTACATTCCTTAACCTTGACGATGACATACGGAGTGCGGCTGACCAACGTCTTGAAGACCCACCCCTTATCATTTTCAAAGTCGCTGACCTTTAACCACTTTCCTTTTCTGGCCAATACCTTCAAAGGGTATCCTGCCGGTAGTTGAAACAATACTTCAGTATTAGTTGCCGGACCGGAACGAAGATTGACGCCATCCTTCACCACACTGACGAATTCAGCGGCCATGACAGAGGCTGTTGCAAACAGCACGATTGTTGCGGCCATAACAACACTTTTCGTCAAAGCCTGTAAACCTGTACTCCTCATTGCACTCTCCTTCAATCAGCCGGAGCCGTGTTTATATCAGCTACGGCTCCTGTTAAATACATAAGATATTCCTGGTTACCCTTGACCCCTTTTACAGGTGAGGGGATTGTCCCCTGACAGTCAAGGCCAAGACGCTTTCCAAACACTTCAATTTTTTCCAGGGCCAGTTTCTGTAAATGGGGGTCCCGAACAACACCGCCTCGCGCAACCTTGTTCCTGGGTAGTTCAAACTGTGGTTTCACCAAAGCGATTATGCGAATCGTTTTGTTTTGATTAAACAATTCGGTAATCGGGCCCAGTAGACGTTCCAATGAAATAAACGAGGCATCCGCAACGCAGAAATCTATTGATTCGGGGATTTCCTTATCGGTTAGATACCTGGCATTACAACGCTCTAAAACGACCACCCGTTCATCATTTCTAAGTGTCCAGTCAAGGACACCATAGCCAACATCCACTGCGTACACCCGAAGTGCACCATTTTGCAGGAGACAGTCGGTAAAACCACCCGTTGAACAACCTATATCGGCACAGATCAACCCTGCAGGATCAATGGAAAACGCCTTAAGTGCGGCTGCAAGCTTTTTGCCGCCACGACTGACAAAGGGCTCCTTTTGCCGCACGGTAATCCGACAATCAGCCCGGTACAGATTGCCGACTTTTACCAGGGAGCTGCCGTCAACCAGAATGCGGCCGGCGCCGACAAGGATAGCCGCCTCGGCCGGGTTTTGAGCATGTCCCCGCGCAACAAGCAACGCATCCAATCGTTTCTTTAAGGAACCTCCCATACCAGGAAGCCGGAATAGACAAAAAAGTAATTAAAGGTTTTCCAATCGTTTTTTTGCCTTAGCCGCCTCCGGAGTACCGGCATACTCGTTAATCAACTTTTTATAGATGATCTTAGCTGTTTCATTATCCGTTAATTTTTCAAAAGACATACCCTGTTTTAACAGAGCCGCCGGTGTATGCGGATCTTTGGAATGGTTGGAAATGACCTTTTGATAATCAAGAATGGCCAGATCATACTCACCTTGATTATATAAAGACTCTCCCATATAAAAAAGTGTCTGGGCAGCCTGCTCTCCACGTGGATTGCGTGACAGAACCTGTTCAAAATCACCATAGGCATCCTTGTATTTTTTTGCCCTGAATTCGGCCATCGCCTTTTCAAACGGCCCCGATGCCGTATCTTTTGAATGCACTGTTTCAATGGAAGACGATTGTTTCTTCACGGTTTTTTTGCCGGCTGCCGCCGCCGCAGGGCTTTTACCGGCTTTCGGCACGGGCTGCGTTGACTGAGCAACCCGGCCATTGGAAATACGGATTTTTCTGCCCGAGGGACGAACCTTGACAAAGGAAGCGCTTGAGGCTGCGGCCATTATGGTCCGCTGCCTGGCCAGCTCTGCTTTTTTTGCCGCCTCGCGAGCCCGTTTTTCCGCCGCACGGATACGCGCCTGCTGCATGGAATCAATCCCTGCGGTCAATCGATCAACCCGTTGCTGTAATTCACTTATTTTCTGTTCGTCGGCAGTCAACCGTTCCTCAAGAGCAGCCTGAAGATCAGCCAGCGCCTGGGTATTTTGTTTATGATACACGTTGCGCTGGTGATCATTTTCTTCAAGACGAGCTTTTAGCCGGGTGATTTCTTCGTCGACACGGTCAAGTTTATTAACCGAACTGGCCTGCCGTTTCTGCAGATTTTCCACAGTAGAATTTTTGACCTCTTCCACTTTCTGATTAACGGCCCGTACCTGATAATTCAGTTTACGAAGATCGTCCTGAGTTGCACACTGACAGAGGAGAAAAAGCGAACACCCGGCAAGTGCAATATTTCGAATATATTTCATTATTATCCTCTTTTTGGTAAAATTGGCTGAACAAGAATGGACTTGCCCAAGACGAATCGTTGTTTATG
>CAZURY010000437.1:0-2370 GCA_964623145.1 uncultured Desulfobulbus sp.
TGGAACCGGAAAATATCATTTTTGTTTCAATGGTTCTTCTGTTATATTGAAAAGAAACAGGAGCAGAATTTTTTTTTTACCGAAATTGAGGTTTTAGGTGAATCTGCTTCAGCCGGGAAGGATTCCCGTTGGCCCGGACCGGCCGGTTGGTAGTTATTTTAGCTGATTCCCTGCGCTGTTTGTGATTAATGAGGTATTGAGCCAACTCTCATGATGAGGGCAGCTGAAATGTCGATGGAATGGAAATCTTTATTGATTACCAGGAAGCGGCATCGGCATTGCCCACCTAATTTTATTAGGTTTAATCATTTCGTTAACACGGCAGGGCGGGGATTTTATTTATAGATACGCGGGCGATTGTATCGTCGTCAAGGAGGTCGGATTCTCTTTCGGGGATTTGACTCCGAGTGAACAGGCAGGGCGCAGGCCCGGTGAATGAATGAGAATACTGATGCGGTCAGGTTTTAAGTTATATATGAATTGTGCCCGACCAGGAAAACCGGTTCGGGATATGTGTGATTGTTTGGTTAACTTTCTGAACTATCCGGTCTGCTGAAAATCTGTTGCCGGAGTATTCCCTGGCGTAATATTTGCGGAATTGCTTTTCTATTCTCTTCCCCTGACGATAAATCGTCAGATTACATCTCCTTTTCCTGCTTCGATCCGTCTGATCCTCCCTGTTCGCTTTGTTTATTTCGCAGAGTTTGACAGTCGCGTCTTGTCCTCTGCATAACATACAGGTAATTCAAAGATATGGGTGCTGGTACATTACTTTTGCTCCTTTTGTTTCTTGTAATTGGAGCTGTTGTCGGGTTTTTTCTACGGAAAAAACTGGTTGAGGAAAATCAGGCAAATGTTGAAGCGCAACGACGTCAGATCGTTGAAAATGCAATCACTGATGCTGAAAAAATTAAGAAAGAAGCATTGCTGCAGGTCAAGGAAGAAGCTTATCAGATTAAGCTGGAAGCGGACCGGGAGGCAAAGCAGTGCCGTAGAGAACTCAAGGAAGAGCAGCGGCGTCTTGATCGCAAACTTGACGAATTGCAGGCGGATTTTGCAGCGTTGGATAAACGGGCGGATACATTGCGCGAGAATGAAGCCGGAATTCGGAAACGAGAGGAGCAGCTTGAGCAGAAGTCAAGGGAACTTGATGAGCTGATAGATCAGGAGCGCTACAAGCTTGAGAAAATAGCCGGTATCGGGCGGGAGGAGGCAAAAAAAGAA
Organism: uncultured Desulfobulbus sp.; assembly: GCA_964623145.1. Lineage (GTDB taxonomy): Bacteria > Desulfobacterota > Desulfobulbia > Desulfobulbales > Desulfobulbaceae > DRLX01. The sequence goes on from CAZURY010000437.1 coordinate 1,225, forward strand.
TTGATGGCCTCCATTGAAAGTGAGGCACGCATGGATGCGGCAAAACAGTTAAGTCGCATTGAAAATGAGATGAAGATTGCCGCAGATCGCAAGGGGAAAAATATCCTTGCTCTGGCAATTTCCCGTTATGCAGGAGATTATGTTGCCGATAAAACCGTTTCCATGGTGCCATTACCAAACGATGAAATGAAGGGTCGTATTATTGGTCGCGAGGGAAGAAACATTCGCGCCATTGAAGCGGCAACCGGCATTGACATCATCATTGATGATACACCGGAAGCCGTTATCCTGTCCGGGTTCAATCCCGTCCGCAGAGAGGTGGCCCGTCTGGCGCTTACTCAGCTTATTTCAGACGGTCGGATTCACCCGGCACGGGTAGAAGAGGTCGTTGCCAAGGTTACTGAAGATCTTGAGGTGGAAATTCGGGAAGCGGGTGAGCAGGCAACTTTTGATGTCGGCGCCCATGGCATGCATGTTGATCTGATAGCCCTGATCGGCCGCCTGAAGTATCGAACGAGTTATGGACAGAACATTCTCCAGCATTCTCTGGAAGTTGCCTTTCTCTGTGGTATAATGGCTGCCGAACTTGGCCTGGATGTCAAAAAAGCCAAACGGGCCGGCTTGCTGCATGACGTGGGTAAGGCGGTAGATCATGAGGTCGAGGGATCGCATGCCATTATCGGCCGCGATCTTGCCCGTAAATATGGTGAGGCGGATGATATCGTCTATGCCATTGGCGCCCACCATGAAGATCAACCGCCCAAGAGCGTCCTTGATGTTCTTGTGCAATCTGCGGATGCCCTTTCCGGCGCTCGGCCGGGCGCCCGTAAGGAAATGTTGCAGAGTTATGTCAAGCGGTTGGAAGATCTTGAAAATATAGCCAACAGCTTTAATGGAGTCGAAAAATCATATGCCATTCAGGCCGGCCGGGATTTACGAATCATCGTCGACAGCCAGAAGGTGCATGATGACGAGGCAACCCTGCTCAGTCGTGATATTGCCAAGGCCGTTGAAGCGCAGTTGACCTATCCGGGCCAGATCCGAATAACCGTTATTCGGGAAACAAGAGCCGTTGAATTTGCAAAATAATTAAATATAGTTTTTACCCGAAAATTGTCCACGAAGTGATGCCGATCCGGGCTATTT
>CAZURY010000438.1:0-2366 GCA_964623145.1 uncultured Desulfobulbus sp.
TAATATTGCGCCGTAATTTTTTATGCCTGTTGATTCGGGGCGTGAGGCGCATAGTAGAACTATGTAACTCATGTCGCTAATCAACAGGCGTGGAAAAGGACAAGCAAGATGCGTCAGAGCAGTGTTGACGAGACACTAGCCTTTTGTGTGCATTCATTTACCAGTCAACCATGTAGCAGGTGAGATCCCGTCCCTCAAGTAAATCAATCCCCTGCATGTAGCGATGCATGGATTCTGCCGCAACTTTTCCCTGATACACTGCCTTTGCAACCGTCTGTGGCCCCAACACGTCATCCCCACCTGCAAAAATCCAGTCTACGCTTGTGGATTGCAGAGTTTTTGGATCAACACGATAGGTTCCCCACGATTCCGCCTCAAGGTGGATTCCCTTGTCGGCAGTATGGTCAACCTTCTGGCTAATGGCCGGAATAATAGAATCGGCTTCCAATAGAAAATTTGATCCCTGCTGAACCACCGGCCTCCGCCGGCCTGAACCATCCGGTTCACCAAGTTCCATACGAACACATTCCACGCCGGTCAACTTTCCATTCTCCTGAATTATTTTTACCGGAGCAGCCAACATTTCTATACGGACACCCTCTTCTTCAAGATGATGAATCTCAACCTTTGAGGCAGGCATTTCTTCTTTGGTTCTTCGATATAGAAGAAATACATCCTTTGAACCACGACGCAAGGCAACCCTGGCCACATCAATGGCGACATTCCCACCACCAACAACAACGACCCGATTACCAATATCAAGATCCTCACCACTAAGAACGCGGCGCAGATAATCAACCCCATGCATAACGCCTTTGGTTCCCTCTTCACCCTCAATACCGAGTTTGCGGCTCTCATGCGCACCGACGCCGAGGAAGACCGCATCAAAGCCTTCGTTTTTTAATTGATCAAGGGTTTTATCCTGACCAATGGTTGTACCGTAAACAATTTCAACTCCACAATGTTTCAAGGCATACAGTTCCGCCCCGATTATATCGCGTGGGAGTCGATAGTGAGGGATACCCACTGATAACATACCACCAAAAATCGGCAGCGATTCAAAGATCGTACATTGATATCCCCGATGGGAAAGAAGATGTGCCACGGTCATTCCCGCAGGTCCGGAGCCAACTATGGCTACCTTTTTTCCATTTGGCTGGGCGCACTCTCTATACATATTTCTGCTGTTGGCAACCATCCAGTCGGTGAGATATCTCTCAATCATGCCTATGGCTACAGGTTCCCCTTTTTTACCACGCACACAGGCTCCTTCACACTGAAATTCATGGGGACAAACTCTTGAACAGACAGAGGGCATGGTACTGGTTTCACGAACCTTCCAATAGGCGTCCTCAATTTTTTCTTCTCTGAGCAAAAGAATAAATCCGGGTATATCATTGTGGATCGGACAACCGGCAATACAGGTTGGTTTTTTACATTGGAGGCAACGATTAGCCTCAAGGATGGCCGTCTCCTTATCAAAGCCAAATGTCACTTCTTTAAAGTTGTGAATCCGTTCGTCGGGGGCAAGTTCCTTGGGATACTGGCGTGGTATGGCCATACGTTCTTTTGGTTTCATAATACCTCCAAATAGAAAGACGGGAGAGGATTGCCCTCTTAGGAAGCTACGTACTCATCCGTTAAGAGAGTCAAATGAAAAAAAAGGCCGTCCCGAGAGGGACGGCCTGAATTACTGCGTTATGCTGAATCTATTGCTTGGCTAGTTCAGCAGTCCGTATACGGGCAATCGCTCTTTGCAGAGCGGCTTCAGCCCTGGTTCGGTTAATTTTCTCACTTTGAGACTGGGCCTGGGCAATGCGTTTTTCAGCACGCTCCCGGGCTCGCAGGGCACGATCTACATCAATTTCGTGTCCATATTCAGCGCTCTCAACAAGAAAGGTTATTTTGTTATTGGATACTTCCGAAAATCCGCCGCTGACCATAAGGTACTTTGTACTTTTATCCTTCTTAAAACTTAAAGTACCGGTTTTAATCGTACTCAAAAAAGGAGCATGATTTGCCAGGACGCCAAACTCACCACCGACACCAGGCGCAGTGACAAGATCAACGTCATCACTGATAACTGGTCCCGTTGGGGTAACGACTTCAAGATGAATTTGTGCCATCTGTTTTTCCTCGGTTCAGCTTATGCCGCCGGCATTAAGCCTTGGCTTTCTCGGCTGCATCTTTTTCAACAGCCTCTTCAATGGTACCAACCATGTAAAAGGCGTTCTCAGACAAGTCGTCATGTTTTCCCTCAAGGATTTCCTTAAATCCTCGAACAGTGTCTTCAACTTTGCAGTACTTACCATCCATACCGGTAAAGACTTCTGCTACATGGAAGGGCTGTGACAGAAAACGTTGAA
>CAZURY010000439.1:0-2362 GCA_964623145.1 uncultured Desulfobulbus sp.
TCGGCTATTTTCTTGATCTTCATCGACTCTCCGGATGTGGAGGGTCCTATTATGGCCAATACCTTTTCCTCTTCAATCAACTGTTTGGCAAAGGAGATGGCCTTTTCCGGGTTGGCGCCGGAATCCTTGATAATCAATTCGATTTTATTACCGCCGATGCCACCATTTTTGTTGATTGCATCAACAAGCATTTCTGCGGAACGGGCCTCGGGGCCACCGAGAAACGAAGCGCCGCCGGTCACGGCAAAAATAGCGCCGACTTTAAGCGTTCCCGCCTGAACCGGCAGAGCCAGCATGCAGAATGCGGCCGCGCCTAAAACAATTTTAGCACCAAATTTTTTCACGTTACTTCCCCCTTAATTAAAATACCCTTAATTAAAAAAAAACACATACCCCACTCTTCGACAGTGCAACAAACAATGAAACAGAGGATATATGGGTAGTCAGCCGCAGTTATGTTCGCCGCAGGCGGAAACTATACTGTCATCTGACCTCTGACTTCTGTCCTCTATTACAGCCCGCAAACCTGTTCACCCGACAAAATGGTAACCCCTGCCGCCTGCAGACTACTTATGGCCTTATCCATATCCTCAAACCGAAAAATCAAAATGGCATGTTGCCCGCTTCCATTGATGAAGGCGTACATGTACTCCACATTCAGTCCTTCCTGTTCAACAATCTTCAACACCCCTGCCAGGCCTCCTGATTTATCCGGTACCTCAACTGCCAGAACATTGGTCTTACCTACGGTAAATCCATTATCTTTTAATACTTTTTTCGCCTGGTCCACCTTGTCGACAATCAAGCGGAGAATACCAAAATCGGCCGTATCGGCCACGGACAGCGCTCTGATATTAATGTTACTTTCAGCAAGAATCCTTGTTATTTCCGCCAATCTTCCCGATTTATTTTCCAAAAAAACGGCAATCTGTTCTACACGCATGGACAACCCCCTCCGGGTCTCTGGTTCCGGGTTTCGAGTTTTAAGTTCTACATTCCGAATTTCCGATTTTACAGTTTCCGGTTATCAATAACACGCTGGGCCTTGCCCTCGGATCGTTTGATGGTTCGCGGCTCCACCAGTTTCACTTTACAGGTGACCCCAAGTAGATCCTTGATCTCCACCTGGATTTTTTTGGTTAAATTCTCCAACACCTTGACCTCATCGGAAAAGACCTGGTCAACGACCTCAACCAGCACATCCATGGTATCCAGATTCCCTTCCCGGTTAACCTCGATCTGATAATGGGGTTCCACGCCTTCAACCCCCATCAGCACATGCTCTACCTGGCTCGGGAACACATTGACACCCCGGATAATCAGCATATCATCGGTCCGCCCGGTGACTTTATCCATCCGCACAAGCGTTCTGCCGCATTTACACGGCTCGGCAATAAGGCGGGAGAGATCCTTGGTCCGGTAACGGATAATCGGAAAGGCCTCTTTCGTCAGGGTGGTGAACACCAGTTCGCCGGGCTCGCCATAAGGCAGTGGTTCAAAGGTGTCGGGATCAACGATTTCCGGCAGAAAATGATCTTCGAGAATATGCATACCCCGGTCGGTATCCAGACATTCCATGGCCACGCCCGGGCCGATCACCTCGGATAGACCATAGATATCAACTGCTCTGATACCGAGCTTCCGCTCCACCTCTTCCCGCATGTTCTCACTCCAGGGTTCAGCCCCGTGAATACCGACCCGCAACTTCAGTTCTTCCGGGTCTACCCCGGCATCAATCATGGCATCGGCCAGATTAAGGGCATAGGAAGGTGTGGCCAGCAGAACAGTGGAGCCAAAATCCCTCATGATGGTTATCTGGCGTTTGGTATTGCCGCCGGAAACCGGGATAACCGTGGCGCCCAGGGCTTCCACCCCGTAATGGGCGCCGAGTCCACCCGTGAAGAGGCCATAGCCATAGGCATTATGAACCATATCGCCCCTGGTTACACCGGCCATGGACAAAGCCCGGGCCATGACTGAAGCCCACATTTGTATATCACCTCTGGTGTATCCGACCACGGTTGGTTTGCCCGTTGTCCCGGACGAGGCGTGTACCCGTACCACATCATCCATCGGCACCGTAAAAAGACCAAAGGGATAATTATCGCGCAGGTCGTCCTTGGTGGTAAAGGGAAGTTTCTTCAGGTCGGCCAGGGATCGAATATCTTCGGGTTTAACCCCGGCATCATCCATTTTTTTCCGGTACGGGGCCACAGTCTTATAAACCCGGTGGACCAGACTCTGCAGCCGCTGCAACTGGATGGATTCCAGCCCGGTCCGTGGAAGCGTTTCTATCTCCTTAACCCGCATCATATCCATTTCTTCCCCTCGCTATTTAATTGTAAACTAACTTTCGGCCCGC
>CAZURY010000440.1:0-2360 GCA_964623145.1 uncultured Desulfobulbus sp.
TCTTATTTATCCATATAACCTGCGAGCCATTGGTCACAAACATCTGCAGTCAGAACGCGAATTCAGCCCGTTTCAGGAAAAATCAGTGTAACAACAGCAAATAACCGACCGCAAGCCCTATCTGCATCAGGGCAAAAGGCAGCGCTTTTTTGACAAACCCTGCAAAGGAAAGGCTTAAGTTGTGTTTATGAATGATGGTAACGGCAACCAAGGTTGAGGCTGAGCCGATGGGGGTAATATTACCACCCAGGTTGGCGCCGAATATCACCGACCACCAGAGTGAAGAATCACCGGAAATACCCTGCCCGGCAAGGATCTTTGCCAGCATTGCCGACAGGGGGATATTATCGGTCACCGAGCTGAACACCGAAGAGGCAAGCAACAGGGAAACAAGCCCTCCCTTACCCTGGCCGTCACCAATGAGCAGAGCTACTCCCTGACCAATAAGATCCAGTACCCGGGCATGTTCCATCACGTTTATGATGACAAATAAAAAGATAAAAAACAGAATCAGATCCCAGTCAATGGCGCGGTAAAAGGGATCGACCTCGTGCTTGAATCGAATGAGGACAATAATGGCAAAACTCATGGCCACAAAACCCAGACCCAGGTCTTTAATGACCGGTGTGATGGAGGTTGTGGCGATCATACCGATAAAAACAACCAGCAGCACGGCAGCAAACAGAAAAAAGCCGCGGCTGACAATGGAATCATTCTCATCAAAACTCTTGACCAGTTCAGCCGCCTCATTTTTTTCACGGGCAAGACGCAAGGGATGAATATCAAAAATCCGGGCCCCAAGAAATAAGGTTGCCACAGTGGCCACGGCGACATAGGGACTTGCCCGAAGAAAGAAGCGCGTAAAACTGATTCCGGCAATGTTGCCGACAATGATATTGGGCACGGAACTGATCAGGGTGAGCAGGCCACCGACATTGGTCAACAACCCCTCAATGAGTAAAAAACCAAGAAGTTTGCTCTTGTGGTTCAGTTTATCAAGGGAGACGGCGGTCAGCGAACCGACAATGATCATGGCGGTCACATTGTTGAGCACCGCTGAGAAGATTACGGTCATCAGACCGTAATACCAGAGAAGTTTCAATGGATCACCTGCCGACATCTTGGTCAACTTAATGGCGATCCAGGAAAACAGGCCGGAACGGGAGGTAACATCGACAAACAGGCTTGAACCGATGATTATGGCAATAACTTCCCAGTCCACAGCCTCGATATACACCGGCATGTGCAGTTTATGACCACCGGGCAGAATGATATCACCAAAGGGGATGATACCCAGGCCCGAGGCTATCAACAGACAAAAGATGGCAAATGTGCCGACAATAATTGATTTCCGGGCATGAAGCTTTTCCTCCAGGGCCAGCGCCAGGATCATTGCTGCCAGCACGCCGCCGAAAAACACGGTTATCCCCTGGCTGATATGTGCGGCATGTTCCATTGGTATCTTTAATGCTCCGGATGATTAAATCATAAGTAAAGGGATCTGCCTGAATTCCACTGCCAGCGGATAGGCAAAGGTATTCATAGCCTGCTGCCGCTCATCCCGGGCATGCATGACCAGCAGGTCAAGGTTGCGAGCCTCTATCTGACGCCGATACTCCGCAAGGGCGTGACCAAATTTGACCATGGAACGAACATCCAGCGAGACATCGTGCTGTCGGAGAATGTCAGCGCAACTTAAAAAATAATCTTCGGGTTCCTTGAGCAGTTGCCGGGCAAGACGTTTACGGGCAAGCTCGGTATCGATCACATCGATTTTGCCGATGGCCTCCATATATCGTTCAAATATGAACCGGCTCTCCACGTGGCTGAGATACAACGTTCCATCCGGCGCCGTCAGGCAGGCGGCATAGTTGATCAGATCATGGTTGATGGCGACAAGATCTGAAACCACCATGACCTCCCGGGTATTCTGCATGGCATGCTCGGCCATGTAACCGGCACGGGGATGGGGCAGGATAAGCACAGGGATCTCGGTCTTCTGGATGAGAACATCAAGGTGTACGCCGAGCGAGTGGGGAAAGCGCCAGGCACGCGTATGAAGGTTTCTATAGCTGCAGATCAAGTCCAATTCATAATCATTAACCAGATCAAGCAGGTCTTCAGCGCTCCGGTAATCAGCGCCGGTGATCAGGAAAAAGTTCAGGGAGTCGGGAGATCCGAGCACGGCAAGAAACCCACGCACCCGCTCCAGGAACCCTTCCGCTTCATCAGGGCCGAGGTCGGTAATCACCAGGATGGAGGAGATATCCATGGGACGGTACTCCAGCCGTTCTTTCACCGAAGATCGAAAAATACTTTCAAATTGATCAACATTGGCCATGGATCACCTTTATCCATTA
>CAZURY010000441.1:0-2359 GCA_964623145.1 uncultured Desulfobulbus sp.
GCAAGGAAGCGGCCTGATGCGCCATTTTTCCGTCCATACTGTTTGTTCTTCAGTCGGCAACCATCGGATGTGTTTGCATTTAACATTTTATTATACTACAGAAGATTATCTTTGGGCATAATAATCTAACCGGCATGGCTGAACCGGATTGACCGGCCCGGGCAAACCATTATCGACTTCGTCAATCTCTTTTTCTTTAAAAGAAAAAGCTTAAAGCATTACATCTTTGAGCCGGAATTACCTTGATTTCCGTTATTTTGCCGACATATAACCGCGCAGGTTTCCTTGAACGGGCCATTGATTCCATTATTAATCAGAATCAGCAACCCGATGAATTGATCATCGTTGATGACGGATCAACAGATAAGAGTAAACAAATCATAAATACGGTCTGCCAAAGAACAACATTTCCCGTTCACATGCTCTTTCAGGAAAACCAGGGAGCTGCCGCTGCCCGAAATGCCGGTATTCGACAGGCACGGGGAGATTTTTTATGCTTTCTGGATTCAGATGACTGGTGGGATCCACTGAAAATAGCCCTGCAGGCAGAAGCGCTTCGCAACAATCCTGATATACTTATCAGTCATACCCGGGAAATCTGGTTTAGAAATGGCGTCCGGGTCAACCAGAAAAAAAAACATGCTCCACCCGGCGGCGTTATTTTTTCAGCCTGCCTGAAAATGTGCGTTGTCGGCATGTCAACGGTCATGGCCAGGAGGGAATTTTTTGACCGCTACGGGCTTTTTGATCCCACCTTTCCCTGCTGTGAGGATTATGACCTTTGGCTGCGTGCGTCCAGGGACACATCCTTTTTGCTGGTTGATCATGCACTCACCTTAAAGGAAGGGGGTAGGCCGGACCAGCTTTCACAAATATATCGCATGGGAATGGATCGGTTTCGCATCCAGGCCATGCAGAAATTGCTGGCAGGCAATTGCCTCTCTCCCGGGCAAAGAAGAGAAACCATTGCCGAACTGCAGAGAAAATGCACAATTTACGGTAAAGGGTGTTTAAAACACGGGCATAGAGAACTTGGTGAATATTACCTGGCCCTGCCCGGAAAATATCAGTCATACGGTCATACTTTATAAAAGGACATTATTGAAAGATATGATGAAAACAGGTTATGGTGATCCGGCCGGTTACATTACCACGCTCCATGTGGAAGAACAGTGTCTGCATCTTCCCTATACCCGGGAGATAATAGAACGGACGAATCTGCCTGTCCGGGTTATCAGGGAGGGTGAATCCCCGCAAATTACCGGCCGGTATCCGGATAATCTTTCCCAGGGCAAACATCACCTGTTGCTGGCAAAAAACCGGGGAACTTTTTTTAAACCCTGTCCCGGCACCCGGGAATATCGATGTTGTGGCTATCAGGTGTTAAATATTGGTATGGGTTGCCCCATGGACTGCGTCTACTGTATCCTGCAGGCCTATCTGAACAACCCGTGGATCAGTTTTTTTGTAAACATTGAGGATTTATTTGTTGAAGTTGAACAGGGAATACAGTCATCAAAGGACGAGTTCTTTCGTATAGGAACCGGTGAATTCACCGATTCCCTGGCCCTTGATTCTCTTACCGGCCTGAGCAGGCGCCTGGTTGAATTTATGAGCCGCCAGTCCAGGGCCGTACTTGAACTGAAAACCAAAAGTGCGGTTATCGATAACCTGCAGGGTCTTGATCACCAGGGCCGGACTATAGTTGCCTGGTCGCTTAACAGCCCGCCCATCATGGCTGCAGAAGAAATACGAACCGCAACCCTTGAAGAACGACTGGCCGCTGCAGCAAGATGTGCGGACTGGGGGTATCGGCTCGCCTTTCATTTTGACCCGATCATCTATCATAAAGGCTGGCAGGAAGGTTACAGATACACCATAAAAACCCTTTTTTCCAGGGTACCGGCAGACAGGATAGCCTGGATAAGTCTTGGCGCACTCAGATATCTGCCTGCCTTGAAAACCATAGCCATCGATCGCTTTCCCGGGTCACGCTTTTTTTATGAAGAATTCATTGATGGTCTGGACGGAAAATGCCGTTATTTTCGTGACCAACGTGTGGAAATGTATAAACTCATTGCCGATGAACTGGCAAAATATACAGCGTCCAATACCTGTATGTACTTCTGTATGGAAAATGATACCATCTGGAAACAGGTTTTCGGTTTTTGCCCCAATGACCGAGGTGGCCTTGGCGCCATGCTGGACAATACGGTAACAGTCTGATAATAGAGTGTTTTATTAATTTAATGATGCCTATTGTTTTCTGGCCACAGCTGTATTAATATGCCGTTAATCTCAGCTTTCAACCAGCATGGCAAGACCGAATTTTTGTAACTACTCACAGCCACGCCATCTT
>CAZURY010000442.1:0-2335 GCA_964623145.1 uncultured Desulfobulbus sp.
CCGGGCGGAACAGGCCCTGGCCACGTTGGCAGCGTGGAAAATCACTCTTGCAGAGCAAGGAGATGGCTCTGCAGTTCAGTAACGAAGCCTGATACATATCTTTAGTATCTTTACAATTATTTTCGTGTTTTTTGTGGCGGCAAGTAAACTCGAAATTCAAATATCGAAATCCGAAACAAATTCCAAGTAAGCGTCATATGTTGCTGGTTCCACCACGCCCATGGCGTGGTGGAACGAGGATATTTTCCGGTTTATCCGGGTCAGGTTTTGTGCTTTCATGTATCAAACCTTGAAATTGCCGACCAGATGCTGTAACTGGCCTGCCAGTTTGTTTAACTGCTCGGCTGTTCGTATGACGTTTGCCGTGTTTTCAAGGACCTGTCCGGAAGACTGGTCAACCTCGGCAATATCCTGGGCAACCTCTCTGGAAACGGTGGAGGCCTGGGAAACGTTTTCCGTTACTTCCATAATGCCCTGGGATGCCTGGTTGATATTACCGGCAATGGCGGTGGTAGTTGTGGTCTGGGTCTCGACAGAGCTGCTGATACCGGTAACGATTTCGTTGATCTCGTTGATGACCTTGGAAATCTCCTCTATCTCGGAAACCGTACCCTTGGTGGATTTTTGAATTCCTTCGATTCTGGTCTTGATTTCAAGGGTGGCATCAGCCGTTTGCTTGGCCAGTTCCTTGATCTCATTGGCAACAACGGCAAATCCTTTGCCGGCTTCACCTGCCCGGGCAGCTTCAATGGTTGCGTTGAGAGCCAGCAGATTGGTCTGTTCCGAAATTTCTGTAATAGTCTCGGTTACTTTTCCGATTTCATCGGCGGCCCTGCCGAGTTCGTTAACCCGATCTGAAGAGTTGGCAGCTTGACTGACCGCCTTTGTCGTAATATCCTTTGCCTTTTCCGTATTTTTGGCAATTTCTTCACTGATGGCGGCGATTTCTTCGGTTGAAGATGCAACGCTGGCCACATTATGAGAGGCATCTTCCACCGCTATTGTGACTGTATCCATGTTGGCGCTCATCTCTTCTGCAGCTGCGGCAACCATGCTTGCCCTGCCGGCTACATTCTCGGTCGCCTCGTTCATTTCACCGGATACAGCGGTCAGCTCTCCGTTGGAACTATCAAGTGATGTGGTTATTTCCTGGATCTGTTTGACCATGGCAGAGAGGTTGTCAAGCATTCTGTCAATCGCCTGACCAAGCATTCCTATTTCATCCCTGGTTCCCAGGTTCATTCTTTTTGTCAGGTCTCCTTCTCCTTCAGCCAGTTCCAGGGCAACGGCCGTTGCCTGTTTGATGCCCTTGAGAATAATGGAGGTGATAAAGACCAACAGGAACACACACAGGGAGGTGACAACAGCAAAGACTATCAGCGAGATTGTTATTGTCATCTTCTGGGAAGCGGCAAGAGACTTTGCCTGGTTCTGAATTCTTAAGGACAGATAATCCTCAACCTTTTTCAACAGGTTGATTTTTTGGGTAATGGTATCAAACCAGGTGACCGGATTCACACCAAAAGTCCTGCCTGCATCGAGATTGACTTCAAGCGCCTTTTGTCGCATCCGGGTCACCTGGTCCACGGCCGGTCCACTGACTGTTCTTTTAAAGTATTGTCGTTCTTCATCCGTTGCCAGGGCATTAAAGACGGAAAGATAGGTGTTCTGTTCCGTAACGAGTTGGATAAACAGTGAATATGCGTCAGGGGTGAAGCTGCCCTTGCTGAATACCCCGCTGAGGATGGCTCGTTCCTTGCCGGCCCGCTCCTTGGATTGGAGGAAATTATAGTAGGCGCCGATTTGGGCAGCCAGCTTGGCATCTTCGGGCAGATGGGTCATGTAGCCTATAATATCAAGCAGGGATGCATTGGTCGTTGAATAGTAGGAAACCGCCTCCTTGGTGGTACGCTGCTGGCTGGAAATTGCCCGACGCTCATTGTCAAGCCGGGCAAGCATGGTCTTGGCCCTGTTTATGGTCTTGGCCAGTGTGGGGTTGAATTTTTTAAGATCGAATTTTTCCAGATAGTTATTAAAATCCGTTCTTTTAGCATCGGTTTCTCTTCGTTGAGCAGAGAGTTTTTCTCCAAATTTTTGTCCCTTGCTGCTTAAAAAACCGGCGGACGCGCCCCGTTCTTTCTGCAGTTCATGGACCAGGTTGGAAATGTTCTTGGACAGTATGGAAAGATCATAGATGGCATTATATGATTTTAGCTGCTGATAATTATTGACAAGTGTCAGGCCTGATACGCCTAGATACCCGGCAAGCGGGAGGATGACTATCAGTAAAATTTTTATTTTCAGGGGAAGATTTTTAAGAAAATTCATTGTTAAT
>CAZURY010000443.1:0-2331 GCA_964623145.1 uncultured Desulfobulbus sp.
CCGGAACCGAAAAAAGAGTGATTTTCCGTTCTCCCTTGCCTTTTTAATCCGGACATTTTCCCCAGCGTTTTTTGTTACGGATTCTTTGAGGAAAGTATATGGATTAATTTCGGCAGGATAGGGTTGCCGTCAGTACGTTGTTGTTCATATCCACCTCTTTCAGCCGATTAGCTGGAGTTATTTCAGCTCGGATAGTTTCCTGCCCGCCGACTTTCAGTCGGGAATGATAAATTGCCTTGCCGCCGGCATGGCGCAAAGCATAATCCGGATCAATAATTTTCAGCCCTGCTCCACCCCATGATCGGCCATTACGGCTTAACATAAGAGTTGGGCCATTTTTTTTCCAGAAGATGCCCAACAAAGGTCCTGGACCATGGTTGCTCACTCTCACTTCGACATGACAGGTACGATCCAGAGTAATACTGTCTATTGCGAGATCGGGAGGGTTGGGATGGGCTACGGCATCGGGTTCGCCCTTGACCGGATAGCTGAGTATTACTTCTCCAGGCATTGCCCTTTTACCGTAGTTGGTTATGCCCAGTTCATATAAACCGCCATTTCGCAGATCCATACTGTCCACATTATAGAGGAGTCGTAAAGTATCGCGTTCCTTTTTAGAAATGTATGTCGCAACAACCTTGTTTCGCTTTTTGTCGATCAGGAAGGCCCATATCTGTAATTGACGAGGGGGGCGTTTTAACTTGACATTGATTCGTATTCTACCTGGCCGGGTTGCTTTCAGGGGATAGAGCAGGGTGTATCCCTTCCTGATGCCGGGATAAAGTGTAAACGAGTGCATCTCTTGTTTTGCCCATACGGTCGTGGTTGGAAAAAAAAAGAGTCCAAGGAATACTGCAACGATAAGAGTGGAGAGACAGAATGTATTTTTCATGGAGCTTCCCCGTTATTTTGTTATAGAGAGATCTTCTTTCAGGGCAAGGGCCCGGCACAGGCCATCATCCCGAATTCGGATGAGGCCCTGTCCCGGAATGTATTGTCCTGTTTCCGGGACAGGATGAAGCTGGAGGCCCATATCAAAAAACTGTCAGGTGCAACTTACGTGTATTATTGTGCCGATTATAATCATTGACCTTTTTTTCAGGATCTACGGTAACGGAAACATGGGGATTCCCCACATATACCTTATATTTGAATGTAAATTGCACCCTGCATGTCTCTCCTTTGGCAAGGGAAGGACAGCTTTTTGAGGTATCCTTCCTCGAACCCTGTGCCCAGCCGGCAGGCTTGTCAAAGAGTCGGTACAAGTGGACATTGAAAGGACCGCTTTTCATATTCCCCCGGTTTGTTACATGTGCTTTTACAATAAATTTCTGATACCAGTGTCTCCGATGATGGTTGACGGAAAGCGATACGAGATCAAGATCGGCGCCGCCTTTCCTGACCTGAACCTGAAGTACCCGGGGAACCACATTATTGCTTTCATTGGATTCGGTAACCCTGTTGTCCGGGTCTACCTGGCCGCCGATGGTATACCGGCCCGGCTTAACCGGATGATAGTCCCAGGTAATCAGGGCCGTTTTATTTTTGGCAAGTTCCTGAACTGGTATTTTAGGTCGCTCAATAACATCCATATCATTGTGAATGTCGCCATGCAGGGTAAAAAGCATACTGGTGGCCTGCGAGCGGCCGCCGAAATTCTTTACGGTTGCGGTAATCTTCAGGCTGCCGGGCAGGAGAAGCGGGTTGGGAGAAGCATTAAAACTGATGATACGTAAATCTGCAGGCTGTGACAGGGGGGGCTGTGGAGAATGGAATTGTCCGGGCAGCTTTTTGGTTTGTATATTCAAGTTGGGTGGATTTGCCCATCCATAAACAGCAAATACAAACATGAACAATACATTTACACATGCGATTATTTTTTTCATTTTTTCCTCCTTTTTATGGGGTAACTGATTTTTTTCTCTGTCTTTATGTACGGATGAAGAGGAAAAAGGTTCAAAAAAATTTTTTGCCCTGTAAATGGTCGACCATTTTTATGGGAAAAACAAATATGAATGAGGAAAATTGAATCCCCTGCCGGTATTTTTTCTTTGTTGTAACCACCTGCTATAAAGAAAGCTTCTTTATGTATGCGCCTGCGGCAGAGGAAAATAGTCAAGTCAGGATGGAAAAATTTTGTTTTCAGGATGATGTCGATAAAAGGAAGAACGTGAAAGATGGTGCGGGAAAAGACACTGGACAAGTCAGGTGGTCAGGGACGGCTCTCCAGGACTGTGATGCTGCGAGCATTGACAATAATGTTATTTTTTTTGACAGGTTTCTGAAGTTCCCGGTCAATAATATCATCGGGAGTATCGGCGGCCGTGTTTA
>CAZURY010000444.1:0-2329 GCA_964623145.1 uncultured Desulfobulbus sp.
TTCTTATTATCATAATTGTAATTTGCCCCGGAGATACCCGGGGCGGAAAGACTTTAAAACAGGTATGCAAAAAAAAGACCAAAGGGAACATGAATCCAACAGTAATCATGGAACCCATTTGTATGTAGACTGCTTCTTAACGGGAAGACCCTATAGATAAGGCAGTTTCCCCCTTAGCCCTTAGGATTCAGGAGAAAAACAGTGACGGCAAAACAGTGAATCCTTTACCAGCGAACAAAACATTCCGGTCTCATTCGTTTTCTGGAAAAACGCGACGCTCCCTTAATTTTTTACGATACTGAAAATAACTGTTCCTTAACGCTATATATGGATCAAAACTTAATTTTTTAAGGTCTTCATATTCACCAAGATGCATGGAAAGATCATTGGTCGTCTTCTCGGCATAAATTCCTGTTTTTACTTGCCATTTGTCAATATACCTATAATAAGGTGTCAGGGCAAGGCTGTCAACAATGGTTCCGGTAAAGTCTCGAAGAGTAGACGGTCCGAAGAATGGCACGACCAGATAAAAACCATCGCCAATTCCCCAAACGCCCATTGTTTCGCCAAGTGTCGCCTCCACTGGTTCAAATCCGATTTCCCTGTTGGCAAAATCGACCAGGCCGCCAATACCAATGGTAGTATTTGCAAGAAATCTGACCACAGTTGAACCGGCATCTGAAAAACGCCCCTGCAGAAGGCAGTTGATAAAGACAACCGGTTCTTCCAGATTTGTAAAAAAGTTATCAATTATATGTCGAATATCAAATGGAATAACCGTACTGTATCCTTCGGCTATAGGATTAAAAACATAGGTGTAAGCCCGATCATTTAACTGAAAGACAGCGCGATTGAAAGGCTCAATGGGATCACCTACTTCCGGGGCAACATCAGCCGTGTCAGCATAAAAATCATCATTTAAAAAATCGATTGTGTCGCCATCGGCTGCATAAACCGGTGCAGGCAAAAGCATGAAACACAAGGGATATATGATGAAAAAAAGCCTGAACAACAACTTGTTAAATGGCATGGCAATTATTCGGTAGAATTTTGTGTATGATCACATTAAAAAAAACAATAATCCATATCCTGGTGGTTGTAAATGATCTTATTCTAACAAAATTCACCCCAAATTAAGTTTCACAGACTGTTTTATTGACACCCTTTATTAACGCTGTGCGGGAACTTTATATATGAGAAGTCCGATAGTGGAAACGAGGAGTATAGAGATCAGGCCCAATGCGGGGAAAACAAAATCAATGCCGGATACCTGTTCCACATATCGCACAATCTGAACGGCGATTGCTCCGACGCCAAAGGTTAACACGAATTTCATTCCATAGGCTGAGCTGTGCATTTCCGGAGGGGTGAGTCTGGCCACCAGTGTATTTTCTATGGGTTGCATGCCAAGGAGAAAAAAGGAGTGGTAAGTTGCAAGAACAATGAGAGGGACATCAGCCAGCAGACCCATAATAAGTGCGGCGGGGATTGTCATCAGGTGAAAAACGAAATAACTCCAGCGTAAATCAAAACGTTCCCCGATCCTGCCACCGGTAAACTGTCCCAGCATACCGACAAGATAGAGAAAAGAAGTTATTCCAGTGGCCACTACATTTGCAGAGAGGTTGAAGTGCAGAAAACCCGACAACCAATCAAAGACACCAACACCTCTAACCTGAAAAAGCGCCGGCAAGGTCACGGTGGCACCACGATAGACAATACCGCCAAGCATCATCGCCACCAGCAGAATTGCAAAACCGGACCAGGAAGCTCCATTACTTTCTTTCCTTCCAATATGTGCGATCTGCCTGGTTGCCCCTCTGGCCCGCAGGAGCAACAATAATCCTAGAAAATTCAACAGACTAAGGCCGACATACACGGCGGCAGGTCCAAAATAATAATTCACAAGTCCTGCCAGAACAGGTCCCAAAGCAAGTCCAAGATTACCGAACATGCCGTTATAGGCCATACCGGTAGAGGTTTTAGATACGCAACAAGCTATCCAGCCAAGCCCTGCCGGATGATATATTCCTGAGAACAAGCCAATACCTGCCAGCGCCAGCTTGAGGGCCACCGGAGAGTCTATAAAAAATGCCGCAGTCAGCCCGCTGCAGCCTGCACCGATATAAAATAGAGCAAGCAGCGGCATGGCGCCGATTTTATCCGCCAGGTATCCCCAGAATGGGGCAGACAACCCCATGAGCAGGTACATAAAAAAGGCAAGGTTGAGAGTATCCGCCATGGACATCTGCAGAAGAGCGGAAAGTGGAAGAAGAATAGCCGGAAAAACCAGCATATTAAAATGGCAGAGAAAATGCCCGTAACAGGT
>CAZURY010000445.1:0-2329 GCA_964623145.1 uncultured Desulfobulbus sp.
AACTCGAACAATGGCCCTGATTTTTCCACCGGGAGACTTGCCATTCCTCCATCTCACTATTACCCTGCCCCTGCACGACAAATTTTGAGTCGATCAAATATTTTGCAGAACTTTTTTGAGGAGTCAGGATGAACACCCTTCAGGACGTGATGACCGCATCGGTTATTACCATTTCTCCGGATGTGCCTGTGGGCAAGGCCCTGGCCATTATGGAAAGGAAAAAAATCAGTTCTCTTGTGGTGGAAAAAGACAACAAACCCCTGGGAATTTTTACCGAACGCGCCCTTATCCAACTCCGGGTTCACGGAGATATTAACTATTCCCGGCCCATTCACCAGGTCATGAGCAGCCCGCCGTTTACCGCCCATGTCGAGATGGACTACCGTGAGGCCTACCATCTTCTGCTCAACCATCGCATTCGTCACCTGATCGTCACCAATTCACAGGGCAATCTTGTCGGTATCGTGACCGGCACTGATTTCCTTGCCCACCTGGGGCTCGAATATTTCATGGAATTTAAAAGTGTCGGCCAGGTTATGATGCGCGATGTTTTAAGCCTTCCCCCTTCGGCAACCGCCTTTACCGCCATGAAACTGATGCATGACCGCCGTGTCAGTTCTCTGGTGATTGAACAAAACGGCTGTCCCGAAGGTATTGTTACCGAACGGGACCTGCTGCGCCTTATACGGGCAGAGATGCAGCTGCAACAGGTACAACTGCATCAGGTGATGAGCCGGCCTGTTCAAACCGTATTCTCCGACGTTTCCAGCCATAAAGCGGCAAAAGATCTTCTGGAAAAAGGGGTCCGCCGTCTGGTGGTTATCAACTCCAGCGGCCAGTGTGTCGGCATTATAACTGAAACCGACTTAATCAAGGGTTTACGGACTAGTTACACCGACCACTTAAAAGAGGTGATCAATATTCAGGCCAGACAGCTGCAAAAAGTTCAAAAACAGATGGAAGAGGCGGAAATACTTGACAGCATGCTGCAGTCAGCCGGAGAAATTGCCATTGCCATCATGGATACCGACCTTACCATTCTTTTGCATAACCAGGCTGCCGTCCGGTTTTATAACACGGATTTTCCTGATCTAACGGGACAAAACAGTGCATTATTACTCAAGAATGCAGGCATTCTCGATCCATTCAACAAGGCCCTGGCAGCTACCCGGACAAATGGTAGATGTGAATTTCTTCTCCAGCAACGATGGGGTGATGTGACCCATTACCTTGCGACCACCCTGTTCTCCATTCATGATCGACAGAAAAATAATACGGGATTTGGTCTTATCGCCCTGGATATTACCAATCAGAAACAACACGAATTGTCCCTGCAGGCAGAAAGGGACTTTTCACGAAAAATTATTCAGGCCGCTCCGTCCATTATCTGCAGTATCTCTCCTGAAGGGACCATACAGTTTATCAATCCTGCCGGTGAAAAACTGACCGGTTACTCAACCGATGAATTACTCAATAAAAACTGGCAGGATTACTTTCATACCGGCCAAACCTCGGATGCCGCCCTGGACCTGTTACGGCAACTCCAGGAAAATGACGCTCGCGGAATTGAAGTCGAACTCAAAACCAAGGATGGGACCCTGCGCAATATCTCATGGAGTTCAGTGACACGGTTTGGGGAAAAAGAGTCCTCGCTGGAGACACTTATCCTCGGAAACGACATCACCGGGCTTAAAAAAGCCTTCCAGGAAATAGAAAAGAAAAAACAGGAAATAGAGGAGGCAAATATTGCTCTCCGGGTCATGCTGGACCAGCATACCAAAACCAGGGAAACCATAGAAGAGCATATTTCTGTTCGATTAAAAACCCTGGTCACTCCCTATCTTAATCTCCTGCGCCAGTCCGCAGGCAGCGAGAAACAGGCTGAAACCATAAATATTATTACCGCCCATATCGATTCCATTGCCGGATCGTTCTCCCAAAAAAGCAAAGAGATCCTTCTTGGCCTTTCACCACGGGAAGCCTTGGTCGCGGACCTGGTCAGACAGGGAAAAACGAGCAAAGATATTGCGGGGATTCTCTCTATTTCAGTACGGACGGTGGAAACCTACCGCAATAATCTCAGAAAAAAACTGGGTATAAATAAACAGAAAATCTCCTTGCGAACCTACCTGACGACTCATTTTTCCCAATAATAAACGGCTGTCCAAAAATACCGCGTATGGCCAGGCAGGAACATGCCATCTCTCCGGTGCGTTGTCGATTGTAGCGAGAAAACTGCTCTGCCAACTCACAAATACCGGTTCGTTTCTCTCCGATAAACCAGCATGGCTGGACCAGATTTTTTAACGTCACAGCCACAACAGATAAG
>CAZURY010000446.1:0-2323 GCA_964623145.1 uncultured Desulfobulbus sp.
TTTCAATTGCTTTTCAAAGAATGGTTTGCTACCTTTTGGTGGGGGAAAAATTACTCATCGTACCATTTTTGGAGTGCCGTGTATAATAATCTGGTCATTTTTATCAGTGAGCTGCACAAGTCGGCCCGCGCGCTTCTTATCAGCGTGGTTGCTCTCACTGTTGTTCTGTTTTTTCTTTCCAGCGGCCTGATCGTTTCCCTGCAGAGCCACCTCCAGGAAAAGCTCTATTTTTTTTCAGTGGCAGGTCCGTTTCTTGCCCATGTTAAGGTTGCTTTTTTTGGTGCTTTATATCTATTGATGCCCCTCTTAACTCTAGTGCTGTGGAAGGCCATGGGCAAGCCATTTGGGGTTAAGGGGCAGCGTTTATACCTGTTTGTTGTTGCCACCTGCCTCCTCTTTTATGCGGGAACGATCTTTTGCTACACGGTTACCCTGCCATTTGGGGTAAAATTTTTACTTGGTTTCCAGTCCAAGGATTTGAAAGCGGTGATATCAATCGGTCGTTTTGTTAATTTTGTAACCATTTTTATCCTGGCCTTCGGGGTTATTTTTGAACTACCTGTTTTCATGATTTTCAGCAACCAGGTGGGGCTGGTTTCCCGCAGGGCTTTTGAACGCAACCGCCGTTTTGCCATCTTAGGCATTGCCATTCTGGCTGCTGTACTGACCCCGACACCGGATGCGGTTAATATGGCGCTGATGGGCGTTCCGCTCTATCTGTTGTATGAAATGGGTATCTTGGTTATCCGCCTGGTGAACAGGGGGCAGGGGACGGAGGAAGGATAACAGTGTTCCGAATATTCCGACAATGTTGTTTACGCTCAATTCAGGTAATACTTTTTGCGACCGGAAACATCATTATGGAGATAATGCAAACATCATGCACCTGGCCCGCATATTTCACGCATTTCACCACGACCTTTGTGAAATATCCAGGCCAGGTAAACGGTTGCAATCAGCCAAATTCCCTGCAGGTTATGTTGTTTTCGAGGAGAAGGGCCGCCGTCACCCCTACGGGATCACCCTGGCCACAGGACGGGCTGCGGGATTTGAGCAGGGCCGTGGTGATATGCTGGGCTTGGGCGATGGTCAGTACCTGACGGGCGCCCCGGATAAATTGGGAGCTGACATCCAGGCCGTTTGCGTCAATAACTGCGGCTCGACCAGCCAGTACATCATGGCCGTCTCCGCCGACCAGGTCGGCGGGTGTACGCGGGGTGGCCAGTCCGCCGAGCTGTTCCGGACAAACGGGTATCCAGTGGTGGCCGGCCAGGAAGTTGATACAGCTTTTATTCGGCTTGCATCTGCCGTCGTAACGGGTGCATAATCCCATGAGACAGGCGCTGACCAGATGTTTTTCAGGACTGGATATCATCGGTGTCTTCCCGAAAGAAAAAAAGCCTGAGTGAAGAGAAAAGACGTCAAGCAGGATCTATTCGTATGACCAGACAGCAAAAAAACAGGCTCAGCAGTCAGGAGCGTAAGCGACTGCGTCATATCATGCTCCTGGTTGGGGTGATTGTTGTTCTCATGCTGCTCTTTTTCCCTGGTCGCAGTTTTATGAGTTATCACCGGATGCGGAAACAGGTATCCTCATTGGCGCAGCAAAACCGGCAGCTTGAGCAGCGCAACCGGGAACTTGCCGCCGAGATTAAACGGTTACAAACCGATGACGCCTATCTTGAAGAACTGGCTCGAAAAAAGTACGGCCTTCTCAAGGACAATGAAACTGTCTATGAGTTTAAGGGCCGTGGGACAAAAAAAGGCAAATAAGCATCGGATGAACGAGGAGTTGGCAATTACCGGCCACCCGGGCCGGTATTTGGTTATGCTCACGAAAATCCGGATTTTGAAGAACATCCGGACAGGGCGCCGCTGGGAATGGATGACCTGCCCGCGCCCATTCTGAAACTGGATGCGGAAATAGTCTTGGCCACCTTCATGCTTCCACATTTCGGACATTTAGCTGGTTTTGTGTCGTGTGCTGAAGTCGTTAATACTTCAAAATGCTTTTTACAGTCACGGCATACATATTCATAAATAGGCATGGTGTACTCCTGATGGATATATACCAATCCGTAGTACCTTAACTTCCGGATTGATGGAGTTTGTTTGCTCAAATAATGTCTGATGGCGTCGTAAAAACTTCGATCGACAGCAAAGTGTGTTCTGTGGCGATTCTCAACATACTACATGTATAGTTAAGGCCCGCCGCAGAGCACTACTCCTCGGAGTCTGCGCTTACCCGGAGTCTCGCAGGCTCGCTTACCTGTATATCTGTGTTTTTGCTTAGCCATCTAATAGCATGATTGTTACTTTCTAC
>CAZURY010000447.1:0-2319 GCA_964623145.1 uncultured Desulfobulbus sp.
ATTTATTTGCGCAGTAACAGCATGTTGATCGGCGGTGTCACTGTTTTTTGCGGAGCGGCCGGCGCCCAGAAATTGCCGGTCATGACCAACATGCAGAGCAGGGTCACGGAATCCTCAAAATAATCCTCGTGCCGCTGTTTTACTCTGGTGTAAATATCATTAAGAAAGGCCTGGTGGTCGGGCATGGTCATGGTTGCCACGCCAAAAGGAGAAGCAAAAAAGGTGGTAAAGTCATCACCTGGACGAAGCGGCCTGCCGTCCAGGAAATATCCATCCCTTAAATTTTTTGCCTGGCCGTTGGTGGCCCTGTAGATCCAGTCGGCGATTTTTTTGGTCTGGGCCAGGGAAACGGGATCGTCGTTTATCAGGGCATCTGTGCCGATGCGCCAGGGATCGCGGCCTGCATTATACTCGTAATGGCCATCGTCCGGTCCTTCCAGAAAATTGGGCGGCGCCGGTTGCAGTCGGTGATCATTATCGGAAATCGGTATTAAGAAGTCCGGCAGCAGCCCGGTTTGCGGACTGTAATCTGTCTGCACCCCGGTAATTGCCGCCTGGGTGGCCTGCAATACATTTAACCAGTCTGGACTGCCGGTAATGGCATACCAGCTGCGAAAATGGCCGGGCATGAAATCCGAGGAACGCGGCGTGTACTGGCTGTAGGGCGCTCCTTCACGGGTAATCCAGTCTCCGAGCATGGGCAGGTGTGACTGCGGCCCGATCATGGATTCCATGATGGCCGTCAGTAGTTGCCGTGCCTGCCGCCTGTAGTTGACGGCACCGTCGCTGCCCCATTGGTTGTCGGCCAGCAACAGCCCGTAGGCCATGTCCGCGTCTCCGTCAAAAGCGGCGTCAATACCGGTATCCGGATTTTCCGGAACCTGCCAGGCCATGAGTCGATGATCAATGCTGCTTGGATGTTGCCGGGCAAAGGCCCACAGGCCGTCGAAGATGGCGCGGGCGTCCGGGTCATATCCCGCCATGATCGCCATGATGATCATGCCGTACCCCTGCCCTTCGGACACGGTTTCCTGCGGGTTGGTTTTGGAATGGATCACCCTGTACATGGTGGTTCCGCCCGGCGCGGTCCCGGCCGGGACAAGGTAATCTGATTTCCAGCGATCAAAAAAGATGCGTACCTCATTATCCATGGCCGCTTGTGGATAATTTGGTTTAACAGTATCGGGAGCATAGACGATATGCTGGGGAAAAGGCCGAGCGGGTGGAGTAGCAGCAGAGGGGAGAACAGGATAAAAGAGGACAAGAAAAGCAATGAGAGGAAAGATGCTCAGGCGCAATATTTTCGTTGGAAACATGGGATGATAGCGGGTGGAATATACCAAAAATGACCAGAGGGTTTTTATCAGGATACGTTAGTCGTCTATTTCTGTCAAATCGGAACAACCATGGAAAACAAGAAAAAAGATACCGGTTCATCAGAACCTGAAATCATCCTGATCGCCGCCATGGCGACCAACAGGGTCATTGGCTGTAAGAATAAAATTCCCTGGCATATTCCCGGAGAACAGCAGCGATTTAAAGAGATGACCATGGGCCATGCCCTGATAATGGGCCGGAAAACCCGGCAGGCCATCGGTCGTCCCCTCCCCGGTCGCCGCAATATCGTCATCACCAGGAATCCCGATTTTCAGGCTGTCGACAGCGAAGTGGTTCTTTCGCTGGAAGAAGGGATTGCCCTTTGTACAGATGAAACAAAAATTTTTATTATTGGCGGCGAACAGATATATAGACTGGCTCTGCCCTTTGCCGATACTCTGATTCTCAGCATCCTTCCCTATGCTGTCAGCGGAGATGCCTGTTTTCCCGAATTTTCTTCATCTGAATTCAGGCAGATTGCACACAGAGAGATTGGGGGAACAAATCCCTATGTTATGAAGACATATAGCCGTTGTTAATGATAAATATTT
This sequence comes from uncultured Desulfobulbus sp., assembly GCA_964623145.1. Classification (GTDB taxonomy): domain Bacteria; phylum Desulfobacterota; class Desulfobulbia; order Desulfobulbales; family Desulfobulbaceae; genus DRLX01. The sequence goes on from CAZURY010000447.1 coordinate 1,929, forward strand.
CTACCTAAATTGAGCGTTTCATCCCACCTGCAAATAAAAAAAGATAAATAATTCTAAGTGTTTTTTTGTAAAAATGTTGCAGGTGGGGTGAAACCCTGCGGGATTTCCATTTCATCCCCAATCTGCAAGCCTCGGAGTCTCGTTCCTCGCTTACCTGTGCTGTCACATGTAGGTATAACTACAATGAAACAGCACAAAACATGCAGCTTGGGGCGAAATGAAAATCGCTCAATTTAGGTTCTATTTATCTTGACACTAACGAATGAAGCTGTAAATATATGGTTTCATGAACAAGTCGGTGCAGTATCGGCTTCTTCGCTTTTTTCTTTTCCATTATTCAAGGAGGATTCCCGATGATAAGTAAGGACATGAAAAAATTCCTTGCCGGTCT
>CAZURY010000448.1:0-2309 GCA_964623145.1 uncultured Desulfobulbus sp.
CAGTGGCGACGATTGGTGATGATGACGGGGTAATTTTTTATAATTTCCGGGCCGATCGGGCACGGGAGCTTTGTCATGCCTTTGGGGACAGTGATTTTGCCGATTTTGATGCCGGCAGGCGGCCGCGATTACTTGACCTGGTGACCATGACCGAATATGAGGCAGGCTTTACCTTTCCGGTTGCCTTCCCGCCTCAGGCGCTCACCCATATTCTCGGTGAAGAACTGAGTCGTCATGGATTGCATCAGCTGCGGATTGCCGAAACCGAAAAATATGCCCATGTAACCTATTTTTTCAATGGCGGTGAGGAAAAACCCTTCACCGGCGAAGAGCGCATTCTTATTGCCTCGCCCCGCGATGTGGCCACCTATGATCAAAAGCCTGAGATGAGTGCGGAAAAGGTGACTGATGCCCTGTTGGAGGCCCTTGAAAAAAACAAACAGGCCTCCACTCCCTTTGACGTAATTATTCTCAACTTTGCCAACGGCGATATGGTGGGTCATACCGGCGTGCTTGCAGCGGCAATCAAGGCCTGCGCTACGGTTGACCGTTGCCTTGGTCGGATCCGTGCCTATATGAAAAAGAACAATGGCATCATGCTGATTACGGCTGATCACGGCAACGCCGAGGTCATGATTGACCCCGATACCGGTGAGCCCTACACCGCCCATACCTTAAATCCGGTGCCGCTTGTTCTGGTGGCTGATCAGTTCAAAAATTGCCGTCTACGGGCCGGAGGGGCGCTCAAGGATATCGCCCCGACCATGCTGACCATCCTTGACCTGCCTGTGCCTGCTGAGATGAAGGAAGGAGAAAATCTGCTGGAATGTTGAGACGGCTCCTGTGGGACAATCACCAACAACCACAATAAATGCGAAAACATGGACTGATTGCTGTGCATCAGGTAAGGCAAATTCTCCGGAACCCCTATGCTCGATTGTCGGCCTCAGTAAAAGTTTCGGCGCCTACCCTGTGCTTATCGATGTTTCCTTTTCCCTTTTTCCCGGTGAAATTCTTGGATTGATCGGTCCAAATGGCGCTGGAAAGTCTACCTTGCTGGAGTGCATGACCGGCCTGCTTGCTGTCGAATCGGGCAGTTTAAGGTGGCAGGGCCGTGAGTTGCCCCTAAATGAACGGAGAAGTTTTCTCTGGTACCAGCCCGATGATGCCCTGCCCTTTGCCCGCCGGAGGGTCCGGTCGATTTTATCCTTTTTTCAAAGGATGCATGGTCGCCATGAATCCGATTTTAAAGCGTTGTCCCGAGGGCTTGAGCTGGCGCCGGTTCTGACAAAACCACTTTATGCCCTGTCAAAGGGATACCGGCGCCGGGTTCTTCTTGCCCTGGCCCTGCTCAGCAGGCAACCTCTGCTCCTTCTTGATGAGCCCTTTGACGGTTTTGACCTTAAACAGTCGCTGGCGGTTATGGACCTTTTACGCCAATGGAGAAGGGATCGAACCATGCTGCTGTCCATTCACCAGCTTTCCGAGGCGGAAAAGATCTGTGACCGGTTTCTGCTCCTTGACCAGGGACGGTTACTGGGTATCGGCACTCTCAAGCAGCTTGCCGACCAGGTCGGTCTTGCCGCCGGCGCCGGTCTTGAGGAGGTATTTCTTGCCCTTACCTGAGCGGAAAAACGGATTTCAGCCTGCCGCACTTGAATTATTGCAGGAGCTGTACAGCCTGCTGCTCTCTCCGGCGCTGTGGACCATGCTGATTATTTTATCCCTGCTGGTCGGCTATAGCTTTGTTCAGGCCGTGGATCTGTTCAGCCAGGCGAGCCGCACGGCCCTTTCTTTCCCCGAGCTGGCCCGGGGTATGAATCCTCTGGATGGTATATTCGTTCCCACCTTTGGTGCGTACTATCTTGTAGAAACCCTGCTCTTACCCTTTGTTGCCATTCGACTTATCGGGCTTGACAAACAGAGCGGCGCCCTCAAATTGCTGTTGCAGCTGCCGTTTTCATCTTTTGCTCTCTGCGGATTGAAATTAACGGCCATGGCATTGGTCTGGCTGCTCAGTCTACTGCCGGCGGCCATGGTTCTGGTGCAGTGGCGCCTCCTTGGCGGGCATATATTTTTTCCTGAAGTTATCCTTCTTTTTGCCGGTCATGCCCTGTATTCTTTCACAATCATTACCATTGCCATGTTTGCGGCCACAATCAGTGATTCCCTGCCCACCGCCGCCATGTTCTGCCTGTCAATTACCCTTGGTTCCTGGGTGCTTGACTTTGCCGCAGCCGGGCAGGGCGGGGCGCTTGCGGAAATTTCCCGTTTTTCTCCGGCCGGTATGCTGCATCAGTTTGAAAACG
>CAZURY010000449.1:0-2305 GCA_964623145.1 uncultured Desulfobulbus sp.
TTGCCAGCCGTACCTTCCAGAGACTGAGGAGATCCTCCTCATCGTCCACCAGCAGTACCCTGTATCCAGCAGTTTTCATGAACCGTGCTCCCTGTTTTTTATTATATTTTCTATATTTTTAAGCTGTTCTATCTGATTGCGCAGCTCTTGAATCTTTACCACATCCTGCTCATGTTCCCGCAAAAGCTTCTCTACCCTGGCCTGTAGAGAAGCAACTTCCGCTTCAAGTTCTTCTTTCTCGTCAAGCATTTTTTTTCGACTGGACCAACGGGATATTTTGGCCTTATCAAGGCGGTCGACCAGGGTCATCAATCCATTCATCTCGTTCCTGGAATCAGGATGCTCCTTAATATACTGCTGCAACAGGGTAACTCCTTGCTTAAACTGCTTGTAATTTGCCTTGTTATTGAGGCTGAGGCATATAAAGCGAAGTTTATCATCATCGCTACCGCCTTCAATCCTGGTTTCAGCTTCCTGAAAATACCTGTTGAACTCTTTACTGCGAAGTGTTCCGGTACCATTTAAACAGGATAAAATATAGCTGCCGTCTGTTGCATGAAAGACAACAGTCGGTTCCAGCAGGTCGTCAAGCCCACCGGTTTGTCTTTGAACGGCAACACATCCGCCTAAAACAACTAAACAGCAGAATAATAAAAAAATCGTTCTCATTGGATCGCTCATGATAGTATTGGCAGAATTATGGAAAAACGGGCGCCTGCATCACTGGAAAGCAGGCGAATAGTTCCACCGTGATTCTGCACGTATTCTTTTGCTATTGCAAGACCGAGGCCCGATCCCTTAACAACAGTTTTTTTTGCCTCTTTTCCTTGAAAAAAAGGTGAAAAAATACGGGACCTGTCCTCTCTGTCTATACCAACCCCCGTATCTTCAATTGTAAAGAATGCCTTTTGTTCAGCTTTTTTCAGTTGAATTCGGATAGCACCCTCATCCGGGGTAAACTTTACCGCATTGGACAACAGATTATCAATAACTGTTTTAAGCTGGTCAACATCCCCCTTCAAGGTTATGTCGGCAAGTTTTAAATACAGGGTCACCCGTCGGGCAAGCATGGAATTCTTGTGGTCCGCAACCACAGCCCTGATTATCTCATCAAGACGCAGCTCCTGCATCTTAGCCGGGGCTTTTCTGGCCTGAGACATATTGAAATCCAATATATTTTCTATAAGTTTCTGAAGCTTGTCGCTGTTCTTGTCCAGAATGGCAACCACATCTTTCTGGGAAGGATTCATCGGTCCGACAATCTCGTCGCGCAACAGTCCGGCGCCTTCCTTGATGGAAGAGAGGGGGGTCTTTAATTCATGGGAAATATGGGCAATCATTTTTATTTTTTCCCTGTCAAGCTCTGCCAGTCGCCTGCGCAGCCAGTCCAGGCGCTCACCAAGAGCTTCGAGATCCCGGGGGCCGGATACCCGTACAGGCGTGGAGAAATCTCCGTTACCAAGACTTTCAATACCTCTGTCCATTTGACGTATGGGACGTAAAATCAGCGTAATAAAAAGAACGAGAAAAAGAATACTGAACCCGATTAATCCTGAGGTCTGCCAGGCAAGCGTTTTTTTTCCCTGGCTGACCTTTTCCCTCAGCAGGGCAACTTCATCGCTTATCACCTGGTTACTGACAGCCGTCAATTTTGTCGTCAGGGCATCAACATCCTGGTAACGGTCCAGCGCCTGGGTCATTTCCTTTTTTCTTTGCACCGGGCTGCCGGTTAGATTGTTCAGCACGGCAATGATATAATTATCCTCAGCCTGCACCTTGAGCAAAAGCTGCGTCAGATCCTTGTCAGCGCCTGTCACAAGAAGATGCTCAAAGGCTTCGGCCAGATCCTCGTGGATTTTATTCACCGCCTCCAGTTGAGATTGCTCCCCCAGTACATTATAAAGCCGGGCCTTACGTTCCTGATCCCGGAGAAGATCAGCAATGCGACGGACACTGCTGGTCCTGTCCACCGAACTGTAGACGGCAAGAGCTCCTTGTTTAAGCAGGCCATCGAGAATCTGTACGGAACTGAACAGAGCCGTCAACAACGGCAGAACAACAAAAAGAAAGCCGGTCAATAACAGGGCGAAAAAAGAACGCGGTCGATAAAGTTGCACGGGATATCACCTGCTGAAATACGTATTTATCCGAAAATTGCCCACGAAGTGATGCCGATCCGGGCTATTTTCATTTTTTCATTCTTCGAAGTCTTCGCTTATCTGTTGTGGCTGTGACGTTAAAAAATCTGGCCCAGCCATGCCGGTTTATCTGAAAAACCAGCATGGATATAAAAACTTTATGGTGT
>CAZURY010000450.1:0-2282 GCA_964623145.1 uncultured Desulfobulbus sp.
ATGAGCACACCAGCAGATCATCATGACAATGGAGCCAACCGGAACAGGAGCCTGCTCAGTCTGTTTATCATACTGATTATTGCCGCAATTACCCTGTTGCCTGCAGCAGCGCCGGCCGAAAAAAAGCCGGAAAAGAAAACAGTCGTTCCGATAATAAACGTAAACGTCAGTCCCAGAGCCAGGCTGACCATTTATAAATCCGTTATTGTCCTGCCGGCGATGACAGAGGGCGCCACCATTGATCGACAGCTCAGCGCTGCGCTCTATCAGGCCGTGAACAGTCTGAAAAAATACCGCCTCAGCCCCCCGGAGGCAGCTGCTTCCTGGCTGAAAAAGAAACTGGCCGACAATAACACCGATCTTTCCACTGCAGAACTGGCCCATCAGGCAGGTATTGACCTGCGGGCAAGTGCGGTGATCACCCTTGAAAACCATCCCCGCCAAAAAATCGGTGAACTTCTTGTCAGGCTTGACAGCACACCGGTCACCACCTGGAATATTGCCATGTGGGACACGGCAAACGGCAAACCTGTCTGGAAACTTTCCATCTCCCGCCAGGACATCGCCCCGGAGGCAAATGACCCGAAAGAGATTATAACAATACTCCAGCAGGCAATGACCACCCTGCATAAGGAAATGATAGCAAAAGGCGATATTTTTTCCACCCGGCTCCCCTCTCCGGAAGTCCTCTCCACCCAGGGGGACATTCGCTCCATCCGTATCGTCCTGCAGCCCAGCCCCCGCCATATTTTTTCAGCTTATCAACTTCTCCGGGCGGACACGCCGGACGGTATTTTTCGACCCGTCGGGCCGCCGGTGGACAACAAGACATCGCTTATTCTGGTTGACCGGGGCCTGCGAGATGCCACCAGCTACTATTATACCGTTCTGGGAATCAATGATTCAGGTATGGCCAATGTGCCGGCGCCGCCCTTTGCCATAACTACCACCGGAGCGCCAAGCCCGGTAAACAGCCTGCATGCGGCAGGCGGCAGCCTCCGGCATATCCAACTTTTCTGGGAGCCGTCACAGGATCCCACGGTTAAGGAGTATGTCATTTACCGCAGTAAAAACTTTGACGGCCCATTTAAAAAAGTAGCCATTGTCAGCGGCCGCGATCAGCAGACCTACATCGACAAAGGACAGCCTTCAGGCTACAGCCGATACGGCGAACTGGCAGATAACATCCGTTATTTTTATATCATTCGTACCCGCAATATCGTTGGAGTCACAAGTGAGGATTCACAGATTGTCTCAGCAATGACAAAAGGAGTTCCACAACCCCCGACAAACCTGCAGGCCATTGACCGGCAACCCAAAAAAATTCCACTGGCCTGGGCAGCTTCCCATGATCCGGACGTTGTCGGCTATGCCATTTTCCGGGCTCCGGCGCCCAAAGGACCCTTTCATCAGATTGAATATGTCTCCGGTCGTGAAAACCAACAGTTTGTTGACGACGGCAGTTGGGACCACCCCTTAAAAAATGACACGACATACTGGTATCGTCTTCGGGCCGTCAACGTTGTTGAGGCACAGTCTCCGGATTCCGGGACGGTTTCCGCCATCACCAAGGCAGCGCCGCAGAGGGTCACCGGTGTCCGGGCCGAAAGTGGTTTCTTCCGAAAAATCAAACTGAGCTGGCAGGCGAATCCTGAACCGGACATCAAAAGTTATGAAATCTATCGAGGGACAATCAGTGACGATGTACAAACAAAAATCGCTAGCGTCGACCCGAAAAAAACAACCTATACCGACACGGCTCTGGCCGACAGCAGAACCTATTGGTATCAGATACGCGCTGTTGACCGGGATGGACTGACCGGAGAACGATCTGCGATTGTCCGGGCCACGACCAAGCATCCTCCTGTACAACCGCAGGGATTACAGGCAATAATCGGCCCGGAGGGTATCCTTCTTTCCTGGAAAGCAAATCCGGAGTTGGATATAGATCATTACGAAATAAGCAGCGGCAGCTTTCTCTCAGGACTCCTGGGGGAGACCAAAGAACCGCAGTTTCTCTATAAACAAAAGGAAAAACCAGGGACGGAACTCAAATTTCTGGTCCAGGCGGTAGATCAAAACGGCCTGGAAAGCGAATACTCAGAACCATTGATCGTCATGCTTCCCAGGTAATGGTCTTTTATCCACTACTTCCATAACAGCGAACCAAGGTCATGGTTGGGGCTGTGACCTGAAAAATCCACCTGCCACGCTGGTTTATCCGGCAGACAGCAGGCCGCGCAGAACGGCAAGATTTTCCCTGTCCTCGGCCAGGTCTTTGC
>CAZURY010000451.1:0-2280 GCA_964623145.1 uncultured Desulfobulbus sp.
GCACGGCAAACTGCTCATCGGGTGAACTTGAAAACGTCAGCAGGGCCTGTTTGTCTTTGGCCTTTATGATGGCGTCCTTGGCAGCTTCGGCAAGCTCGTTGGCACGCTCGGTGCCGTCAAGAGATGTGAGGCCGGCCATCTGTGAAAGATTGTTCACGTCAAGAATCAACGCTATTCTGCCATCCCCCATGATGGTCGCGCCGGCATATCCCTTGCATTGTTGCAGATGCCTGCCCAGAGGTTTGATGACAATTTCTTCGGAATCCTGAAGCCGGTCAACAATCAGGCCGTATTTCATTGCCCCGGTCGAGACCACAACAATGTTCAGGGCTGAAGCAGGATTTTGTCGCCGGTCATTCCCTTCACGTTGAAAAGTCACAGAGCTGTTTGGTTGCTCATCCTTAAGCGCTGTTTCCTGATCTCTAAATAACGGGCTTGCTTTTGAGCGTCGGTCGGCAAGATTTTCACGCCGATCCGGTTTTACTTCTTCATTGATGGGATCGTAATATGTTCTTGGTATGTCAAGAACATCGGACAGGCGAATAAGCGGCAGCAGGTTGCCGCGCAGGCGTACCACCTCGGCGTTACCGACCCGTTCAATGCGTTCCTTGACCTTGGACGCAGGAATTCTGAGCAGCTCCTCCAGATTGACCTGGGGGATGGCATATCGTTCACCACCGGTGACAACGATCTGGCAGGGAATGATGGCCAGGGTCAGAGGTAGTTTAACGCTGATGGTTGTGCCTTTGCCCACTTCGGATTCAATCTCTATGGAACCGCCCAGTTGATCAAGGTTTGTTTTGACAACATCCATGCCGACACCTCGCCCGGAGACATCGGTGATTTTTTTGGCGGTAGAAAAACCAGGAAGCAGGATCAGGTTGACCCGCTCCTTCTCCGACATGGTTTTGGCCTGTTCCGGCGTGATAAGCCCTTTATTGATGGCGGTTTCGGCAAGCATGTTGCCGTCAAGCCCTTTGCCGTCATCACTGATTTCAATAACTACCTGACCGGCTTCGTGATAGGCCTTAAGAACAATAAGTCCCTTGGGATTTTTACCTTTTCTGGCACGCTCATCCGGTGTCTCGATCCCATGATCAACAGAGTTCCTGACCAGGTGGGTCAGGGGATCGTTGATAGCCTCGATAATGGTTTTATCCAGCTCAACATCCTTGCCGACAATGGTTAAGTCCATTTGTTTGCCGAGCATTTTCGACAGATCTCGAACCACACGCGGAAACTTATTAAAGACATTACCAATGGGCTGCATACGGGTGAGCATGATTGCTTCCTGCAGTTCCGAGGTGACAAGGTCGATGCGTTGGCCAACGGTTTCAGCATTGCGGACATCCCCGGATGTTATGGTCTGGAGAAGTTGATTGCGGGAAAGAACCAACTCTCCGGCCAGGTTCATCAACTGGTCAAGCAGACTGACCGTTACCCGGATGGAAGTGTCGGCTTTATGCGCCGAGCTTTTTGCTTTTTTGGCTGCTGGTTTTTTTGCGGTTTTTGGTTCCGGGCGTTGGACAGGTTCAGGAACCGGTTCAGGTTGAGGAGGGGCGGTAGTCGTCGGTTCAGGCGGAGGTGTACTGTCAGCTGTTTTCGATTCATCGACAGCCTCGGGTTCGGGTGTGGTTTTCGGCTCCTGAACCTGTGCCTCGGCTTTTGGTTCAGGTTCAGGCTCGGCTGCTTTCTCTTCCGACTCGGCCGGCTGCTCGCTTTCCTGTGGTTGTGCAGCCGGCTGCGGTGGAGCATTGCCGCCTTCATAGATGGCATTTAAGGCATTGACATGCTCGGTAATGTCCACATCGTTGCTGTTTTCCACATCTTCAATGAGTTGCTGTAACTCGTCGGAGGCGAGAAGCAGGACATTGATAATATCCGGATCAGGAACCAGCTTTTCACTTCTTATCAGTCCAAGAACATTTTCCGCTGCATGGGCAAGGTTCTGGATAACCGTAAGTCCCATAAAACCTGCGCCGCCTTTTATGGAATGGGCGGCCCGGAAAACCTTATTGACCAGATCGACATCAATATCAGCGCCGCCTTCTTCAATGGCGAGAAGATCGTTTTCAATATCAGCGAGATGTTCGAGTGATTCTTCGATAAATCCCTGTAAAATTTCATCATCTTCTATGGACATGTCTTTCTCCGGTTGTGCCTTTTATAAATCATCATGGCGGGGAAGTCTGGTTGAGCCCCGGCCGGCCCGCATATTTCATAACGAAATAATCAATGAATTCCTGAGCCATGGAAATCGATTATTCCCTTGCCGCAATC
>CAZURY010000452.1:0-2275 GCA_964623145.1 uncultured Desulfobulbus sp.
CTGCTACCTTTTGTACCTTGGCCTGAATATCCCCGGGTAATTTATCCCAGGCGGCTTGATTGACATTGATCATGTTCACCGGCCCGACGATGTTAATGGGAGTAAAATATTTAAGCACCTCCCAGGCCTTGGCGTCAACGCCCGATACGGATGAGGTGTACATGGAGTCAAGCAGACCGGCCTTCATGGCCGGATAGACCTCGGAAAAGGGCATCTTGCGGGCGGCAATACCGGTGGCCTTGCCAAATGCCAGACCGGTGCCGTCATAAACGCGCATTTTAAGCCCTTTAAGATCGGCAACAGATTTGATCGGCCGCTGGGTATATATACCGGAAAACGGCCAGACCGAGGTGTACAGGGTAAACTGATTGAATTTCTTTAAGACCTTGCCATAGGTAGGTTTTGCCAGCTCATAGAGAAGTCGCTGTTCTTTGGCATTGGTGGAAATAAAGGGCTGGGCGGTCAGGGCCAGAATCGGGGCATCACCCTCCACCATGCCGGTGGGAATCTCGGCAATAACCAGCTGACCTTCAGCAACGGCCCGCAATAACTCCGGTCCTTTAAAGCCAAGGGAGGCGCCGGGATGAAGGATAATCTCCAGCTCTCCACCGGTGGCCTTTTTCACCCGGTCGGCAAAACGTTTGGCACCCTGGGAATGGAAATTACCTGCCGGATAGTTGAGATGCATATCCCACCTGGTTTTGGCAATGGCCCCGGATGAAAGAGCAAGGGAAAACAGCAGACTGATTGCAAAAATGGTCCATCGCTTCATCTTTATCTCCTTATCTTGTAATTGATCGGTAAGGCAACATCTATAAAATACACACTTTTTCATCAAAGAAGTCAATGGTATTTTTATGTCTCTCCCATTCACCTCACAGGTACAATTCCCTGTTTGCCATTGAAATAATATCCGGTATGTTATGACTATATTTTTTCAAGGACCATGGAAATTCAATATACCGTGAAAAAGGAAACATAAAATGAAACATATAGTGTCGAGTCTATTGTTCCTGCTCTGCGCTGTTACACCACTCATTGCCGGAGAGGTTGACGTGACCGATGTCAAGGTCTATCAGGAAGGTGAAAACAACAATTCCACGCTGTCTTGCCGATACGGACATGCAGAAAAGGGCCTGAAATATGTTTCCCCTGTATGATGAAAACGACACAACCAGGCAACCGATAGCGACCGTTGCCATCATTATCGCCTGTGTTGCGGCATGGATTTTTGTGCAGGGATTCGGCACACAGCAACCTCTTGCCCATTCATTATGTGCCTTTGGTTTGATTCCGGGAAAGTTACTGGGACTGTTACCTGCAGGAACCCAGGTTCGGGTCGGTCGGGATATGTATTGTATTGTGCAGGATCAACGCGGAGTGTATACCCTGCTGACCCACATGTTCCTGCACGGCGGCTGGTTTCACCTGATCGGCAACATGTGGTTTCTCTGGGTTTTCGGCGACAATGTGGAAGATGCCATGGGGCCCGGTCGTTTTATTCTCTTTTACCTGCTCTGTGGACTGGTCGCAGCAGGTGCGCAAATCCTGACCCATACCGGAAGCGCTTTGCCCATGGTGGGCGCCTCGGGAGCCATCGGCGGGATCATGGGCGCCTACGGCCGCCTCTATCCCCATGCCCGTGTGCAGACATTGATCTTCCTCGGCTTTTTTATAACCACGGTATCCCTGCCCGCCATCACCATGCTTGGCTACTGGTTTATTATTCAACTTGTGGCCGGGATTCCCAGTCTCTCCGCAACGGGCGGCGGAGTTGCCTTCTGGGCACATATCGGTGGTTTCCTCTGCGGTTTTTTGCTCGTGCCCCTGGTTCGTCAACCGCCACCCCGCTCTAAATCAATCTGATTATCAATCTGATTAATTCTACTTTGTCACATTAATGGCCTGCGCAAAAACAGTTACATAGCGCTGTCAAGCGCCTGTTTTTGTGCCTTTGAAATGAATGAAAGATCGGCGTGTCTTGAATTCCCGCCCGAAAAACTGCGGGATTACGATATATATTCCGTCATCCCCGAGGTTGTATTCGGGGATCCAAAAAGCTCTCCCGGATACAGACAGAATGGATTTTCGAGCAACAGACTGCCGGACTTCAGGGAGGTCATACAACAAAAAAACTGGATTCCCGACTAAAAGACTACGGGAATGACGGAAAAAAAGAAATGGTAACTACTCACAGCCACGCCATCTTCGAAGTCTCCGCTCCGCTACGCTTATCTGCACGATCGCGCCTGCCCGCATAACGGACTATCGGAGT
>CAZURY010000453.1:0-2261 GCA_964623145.1 uncultured Desulfobulbus sp.
TTACAGGTCTGAGGTAATGAAAACGCATAGTTATTTGCCCTGTGAGGAGTTACCAAAATACGTGCTTGCCGAAACAGGATATCTTCCTTAAAGTAGCTTGCAGCAGTTTAGACAACAGGAAAGAACAATTTCAATCTAAATTGAGCTCAATTCAGGTTCAAGTCACATTTCTTTCCGAAACAGAGAATTTATACCTTAAGAGACTAGCTATGTGGGAATATACAGATAAAGTACAACAGCACTTCATGAATCCCCAAAATGTCGGCGAACTGGAAAAACCAAGCGGCACAGGTGACGTTGGTTCCCTTTCCTGCGGTGATGCATTGAAGCTGACCATTCAAGTTGACGACAACGGCATAATCACCGACGCAAAATTCAAAACCTTTGGCTGCGCATCTGCCATTGCCTCCTCCTCTGTGCTGACCGAAATCATAAAAGGCATGACCATTGAAGAGGCATCCAAAATCACCAATGAGGATATCGCAGAAGCCCTGGGCGGCCTGCCCAAGGAAAAAATGCACTGTTCCGTCATGGGCCGCGAGGCTCTGGAAGCAGCAATTGCCGATTTTAAAGGGGTTATTCTGCCCATGGCTGAGGGCGAGGTGGTTTGTGAATGCTTTGGCGTAACCGACCTGGAAATCATCCGGGCCATCAAGGAGTCCGATCTGCGCTCGGTCGAAGAAATTACCAACTTCACAAAAGCCGGCGGCGGCTGCGGAAAATGCGAGGACAGGCTGCGGGAAATTCTCCAGCAGACCGTTGAAGGTCTTGCCGCAGAAAAAATCAAACCCCATAAAGACAAACGCATGACCACCCTGCAGAAGATTAAAAAAATCGAGCAGGTCCTGGAACGGGAGATCAAGCCAACCCTGAAAAAAGACGGCGGCGATATTGAACTTGTGGATGTGGACGGAGACTTTGTCACTGTCTCACTGCGCGGAGCCTGTTCCGGTTGCCAGTCATCACGGACCACGTTAAAAGAATATGTGGAGAAGAAACTGCGCGAGCAGGTCATCGACACCCTGATCGTTGAGGAGGATAAATAATGAATTGCGAAAGTGACAAGGTCATTTACATGGATAATAATGCCACCACGCGCATTGCGCCGGAAGTGGTTGATGCCATGATGCCCTTCCTGACTGACTGTTATGGCAATCCATCCTCAATGCATACCTTTGGCGGCATGGTCGGCAGAGCTATTGAACAGGCACGGGCACAGGTGGCTGAACTCCTTGGCGCTGATCCGGAAGAAATTGTTTTTACCAGCTGCGGCACGGAAAGTGATTCCACCGCTATCCTGTCTGCGTTGCAGACCTACCCGGAAAACAGGCATGTCATTACCACCAGAGTGGAGCATCCGGCAGTGAAAAACCTCTGCGAAAGCCTGACCCAGCTCACCGGCCATAAGCATCGAACAACCAGGCTGATGGTTGACGCCGAGGGCATGCTCGACATCGACAGCTATCAAGAAGCGCTGGCCGATGACACCGCAATAGTTTCCATTATGTGGGCAAACAATGAGACCGGCGTCATTTTCCCCGTTGAAGAGATGGCAGCCATGGCCAGGGAACGAGGCATTCTCTTTCACACGGACGCGGTCCAGGCGGTTGGCAAAATCCCCATAAATATGCGGGAAAATGACATCGATTTTCTCTCTCTTTCCGGCCATAAACTGCACGCGCCCAAAGGAGTCGGAGTGCTCTACGTCCGTAAGGGCACCCCTTTTGTTCCCTTCTTAAACGGTGGCCACCAAGAGCGTGGGCGGCGCGGCGGCACGGAAAATGTTGCATCCATCATAGGACTTGGTCGTGCCTGTGAGCTGGCAGCGGCTACAATGGAAGAAGAAAACACCAGGGTAAAATCCCTGCGGGATAAACTTGAAAAGGGCCTTCTTGCCTCTATCCCCAAATCCATGCTCAATGGACACCCGGAAAAACGTCTTCCCAATACCACCAACATCAGCTTTGAATTTGTCGAGGGAGAGGCTATCCTTCTCCATATGAATCAATACAACATCTGTGCCTCATCGGGTTCGGCCTGTACCTCCGGCTCACTTGAGCCTTCCCACGTGATGCGGGCCATGGGGGTACCATTCACTGCGGCTCACGGTTCCATCCGCTTCAGTCTCTCTATTTACAACACGGAAGCTGAAGTAGACCTTGTTCTTGATAAGATGCCGGGTATTATCGCCAACCTGCGCCAAATGTCGCCATTCTGGAAGGATGACGAATAACGGAAGTAATCCCGGCTGAATCTTGAAC
>CAZURY010000454.1:0-2257 GCA_964623145.1 uncultured Desulfobulbus sp.
TGTTGTTTTGCCCATTTCCCGTGTTGCGAAAACAGTTACATAACGATACTATGCGCCTGTTTCCGCGCCTTGGAAATGAACAAAACACCGGAGTAATCCTGTCACATTTATTTCATAACAGACCCTGAGGAGAAGAATGTGGACTATTTTTTAACTGAAGAACAACAGATGATCGTTGAGACGGCATGGGAGTTAACCAGGAATAAAATCCTTCCTGCTCGTGCCGAACTTGATGAAAAGAACGAATTTGCCGCTGAGGTAATGAACGATATAGCCAAGGCTGATCTTTTCAGTATTTTTATACCGGAAGAATACGGCGGTTTTGGCGGTGGATGCTTTGATATGGTTCTTGCCATGGAACAAATGGCGCGAGGTTGCGTTGGCATTGCAACGAGTTTTGCCGCATGCGCCCTTGGCATCTATCCGGTTATGATTGCCGGCAGCCAGGAGATGAAGGGAAAATATCTTCCATTGATTGCCACGGGTGAGAAATGGGCTGCTTTCGGCCTGACGGAGGCCGGAGCCGGAAGTGATGCCTCCGGCGTGCGCACAACAGCGGTACTTGACGGGGATCATTGGGTTTTAAATGGAACTAAACAATGGATAACCAACGGTGGTGAAGCTCAGGTTTATTCCATTGTTGCCCTGACCGATCCGAAGAAGGGCGCCCGCGGCGCATCAATCTTTGTTGTTGAAGAAGGGGATCCCGGTTTTTCCTATGGCAAAAAGGAAAATAAGATGGGCATTCGTTCCTCTGCAACAAGAGAGCTGATAATGAAGGATTGCCGTATCCCCAAAGACCGATTGGTCGGACGCAAGGGAACCGGATTTATCACTGTTATGAAAACTTTGGATCTATCCCGACCGGGTATTGGCTCCCTTGGTGTCGGTCTTGCACAGGCTGCCGTGGACGAGTCTGTTACCTATGCTAAACAGAGAGTACAGTTTGGCAAGCCAATCATTGCCTTTCAGGCGGTACAACATATGCTTGCTGATATGGCGACCAACCTTGAAGCGGCAAGAGCGCTGGTTTATGCAGCGGCCCGACATATTGATGCCCACTCCAGAAAGATAAGTAAACCCTCTGCCATGAGCAAGGTTTTTGCGACGGATATGGCGATGAAGGTTACCACTGATGCCGTTCAGGTGCTTGGTGGTTATGGCTATATGAAAGAATATCCTGTGGAAAAAATGATGCGGGATGCAAAAATACTCCAAATATACGAGGGCACAAATCAGATTCAGCGCAATGTCATTGGACAGGAGCTCAACAAAGAATATGCCTGATTGTTGGGCTGTCCCTAAGATTTGATGGTTCACTAAAGAAGCGGTTATATCCGATATGGAAATTATAGTTTGTATTAAACAGGTACCTGATACCAAGGACGTACGGCTGGATCCTGAAACAAATACCATGGCCAGGGAAGGGGTGGAGTCGATTATGAACCCTTTTGATCGGCATGCCCTTGAAGAGGCGGTCAGGCTTAAGGAAGAAAACGGCGGCCGGGTTACAGCCCTGTCAATGGGGCCACCCCAGGCCTGCGAGGTGTTACGCGAGGCAATAGCATGCGGCGCCGATGCCGGCGTGCTGGTTTCTGACCGTGCTTTTGCAGGCGCTGACACATGGGCTACATCCTATACCCTTGTCAAGGCTGTTGAATCAATAGGTACAGCTGATCTTATTCTCTGTGGGAAACAGGCTATTGATGGTGATACAGCCCAGGTAGGACCGGGTATGGCTTCGCGTATGGGATGGCCTTATGTCACCTGCGTGCAAAAGACCAGGGAGGCTGGATCCGACTATATAATTGTTGAACGAATGATGGACGACGGCTACGATGTCGTCAGATTACCGTTACCTGCGCTATTAACGGTTGTCAAGGATATCAACGAACCCCGGGTGCCTTCGCTTAAAGGAAAAATGAAGGCAAAAAAGGCCAAGATTCAAACATTGTCTGCAACAGATATCGGAGCTGACGAGCATTGCATCGGCCTTGCCGGTTCACCCACCCAGGTCGTCCAGGTTTTTTCACCGGAACCAAGAGGAGATCGGCAGATTTTTTCCGGGTCTGTGGATGAGCAGGTAGAACAACTGGTTGATCGGCTGAAAACTTTTTTATAAACCTGCAGCTTTTACCGGCTGGAAAAGCACAGTAAAAACTTTGGATGAGTCGAGCATGAAGAATTATTCAACAAGATCGGAACCAGATCACTTTGTGGTCGATTTCGGATGTGCCGTACCTGCGAGTAAATTGGC
>CAZURY010000455.1:0-2254 GCA_964623145.1 uncultured Desulfobulbus sp.
CATCCCTGTATCACGGGTCCTTTCTTCAGGAACAGGAAAACCCGTACTGGCTCTATACGATGCGGGAAGGATTACAGAAAAAATTTTCCAGGATCTCGTTACAGATCGCTGATCGTTTTATCCAGAAACTGGATTACCAGCAAGCTCTCGATTTCCTAGATAAAGCAACGAAGATGGATCCTGACAATAGCCGTCTGTATCAAAGCCTTCTGGATTATTACGGAGAAATCGGCATAGTAAAGAAGGCCGGATCCTCATTTAAAAATGAGCTGAACTAGTGCCTCTTCAACACTGCTCTGACGCGTCTTACCGGTTCTTTTCTGCACCTGCATAATATTACGTCATTTCATCATTGACGCGACACTGGAGATATTTTCATAACAGCCTGTCAAATAAATGCGTTTATTGTAAAACATTCCGCTGCAAGCCTGATCCCTGAGACCTGCTAAAGCTTTTTTTTAAAAAAAAGGTTTATCTGTTGCATTTTTTTGCAACGAGGCATTTAATAATAATCAGTAACAGGCTAAGTTTCACTTCTCACCACACCTTGTTAAAGCTCATCAGGCCTGCTGGCCGGGACAATCAATTCCCCCTCTGGCCCTTGGTACCAACAAAAGGACGCCATGGCAACCATACAGGATTTTTTCGACGAAAAAATAAAACTGCCCTCGCCACCTGCTATCGCATTGAAAATACTTGAAGCGGTACGCAATGATGAGAATTCCTTTGATGAACTGGCCCAGATTATTTCCGCAGATCCAGCATTAACCGTCCGTATCCTGAAGATAGCCAACTCATCTCTGTATGGATTTCCAAACCCGGTTGATTCTCTGAGCCAGGCCACTGCACTCATCGGCACCAATGCCCTGAAAAACATTGCCCTCTCCTTTGTCATTGTCCAGGACTTTCAGGAGGCACCCCAGGGAAGTTTTGATTTAACCCTTTTCTGGCGCAGGGCAATTACAGCCGCTGTGGCTGCGGAAATCCTTGCAGAACAACTAACCATAAGGGATCAAGATCTTTTTGTTACCGCCCTGCTGCAAGATATTGGTGTTCTGCTTTTATACCTTTCCGACTCGGTCACCTACATTTCCCTCCAGGATGAAAAACGCGTAACAGGTAAAGAAACAAGTGCTATAGAAAAACAAAAATTTGGCTTTGATCACGGCGAAGTCGGCAGCCACCTGCTTGCCACCTGGCGCCTGCCCGAATCCATACACAAACCGATTCGCTGCCATCATGCCGACAGTTTTGAGGATTCAATCAAAGACGTTGCAATGATCCTGCAATTTGCAGATAAAATTGCCGCTATTTATTATGGAATCCACAGCAACAGTAAATCTGTTGCCGTTCATGAGGGGCTGAAAAAGCATTACCAACTCTCAGACGAGCAGATTGACCAGCTGATAGACACCGTAGGGGATAAAGCTCGGGAGATTCTTGATCTGTTTGCAATAGATCCCGGCAATATCAAGCCTTTTTCCATCATCATGCAGGAGGCAAATGAAGAACTCGGTCGCCTTAATTTTTCCTATGCCCAGATAGTCCTTGAACTCAAACAGGCAAAACAGAGCGCTGAGCAGTTGGCGATGGAGCTGAAAATGGCCAATGACAGTCTGCGGGAACTGGCCTTCCGGGACGGCTTGACCGGGCTGTATAATCACAGATATTTCCAGGAAGTTCTTGAATCTGAACTGGAAAGGTCAAAGAGATACAAACATCCGCTGTCGCTCCTTTTGCTGGATATAGATTTTTTTAAAAAGGTAAACGATCAGTTTGGCCATCCTGCCGGCGACCAGGTACTGCAGGAAGTCGGCAACACCCTGGTAAAACTGGTCCGGCGCTGCGACATGGTTGCCCGTTACGGTGGCGAAGAATTTGCCATTATTTTACCGGAGACAGGCCTCACCAGCGCCAAGGTGCTGGCTCAGCGAGTCCGAAGGGGCATTGAGCAAATGAGGGTCTGTTGTGGCAAACATACCCTGGCAGTAACCATCAGTTGTGGAATCTCGTCCAGTGAAGGCTGGCAGGAGGATAATTTCACACGCAACATGCTTGTCGAGCAAAGTGACCAGGCTCTTTACAGGGCCAAAGAAAAGGGACGAAACAGGGTGGAAATATAAGGATCATGGCCCAGAAAGCATACTGTTTTTTTGTAACTCCTCACAGGGCAAATAACTATGCGTTTTCATTACCTCAAACCTGTAACTGCTTACAGCCGCGTCATATTTGCGCAGATAAGCGGAGACTTCGA
>CAZURY010000456.1:0-2252 GCA_964623145.1 uncultured Desulfobulbus sp.
GGTAAGCGAGCCTGCGAGACTCCGGGTAAGCGAGCCTGCGAGACTCCGGATGGGGCGAAACGCTCAAGGTTTTACAGGTCGAGGATATGATTCCAGATGAGATTGGCAGTATCCTCTTTGGAAAGAAGGGGGAGGATTTTCTTCCCCTTTCTGTCCACTAAGGTGACCTGGTTGGTCTCCACATCAAAACCAGTGTCAACACCAAGAATGTCATTTACAACAATAAGATCTGCCTTTTTTTGTGCCAGTTTTCGTCGTCCTTCGGCTTCGTGGTCCCGGGTTTCTGCAGCAAATCCGACCAGGAGACACCCTTTACGGCGTTTCTTACCTAACTCCAACAGGATATCCTGGTTATCTACAAGCTCAATACTCCGTATGCCTTGAGCTTTCTTTATCTTTTGCTGTTGATAATTCCTGGGTTTAAAATCAGCCACAGCGGCAGCCATGACAATTATGTCGGCCTCTCCAGCTATATTTACAACCTGCTCGTGCATCTGCCGGGCAGTAGTCACTTGGATTGTTGACGTCATTGGCGGTTCTTTAAGTTGTACAGGACCGCTGATCAACGTCACCTCGGCACCCCTTCGGGCAGCAGTTTGTGCAAGGGCATACCCCATCTTACCACTGGATCGATTTGACAAATACCTTGCCGGGTCCAATGGTTCACGGGTGGGACCGGCTGTAACAACAATTTTTTTCCCTGCAAGATCTTGAGGACAGAAAAGAGAAACAAGTTTTTCCTGCACCTTCTCCCATTCCGGCAACCGGCCCGGTCCCTCTTCGCCACAGGCCAGGTCCCCGCAGGCCGGTTGAACAACGTGGTAGCCAATCTCTTGCAACTGCAAGAGATTTTTTTCGGTTGCAGGATGGTTAAACATAGCTGTATTCATGGCTGGACAGATAACAACAGGAATTTTTGCCGCAAGAACAACGGTCGAGAGCAGGTCATCAGCCATGCCATGAGCAAGGCGGGCGATGGTATGAGCGGTTGCGGGGGCAATCAACAGGACATCAGCTTCTCTGGACAGAGTAATATGTGCCATCAACTCGTCCGGTTGTTCGGCAAACATATCTTTATATACTTGATAACCAGACAGGGCGCTGAAGGTAGTACTGGTTATAAAACGTTCAGCCGCCCTCGTCATGATAACGGTTACCCGAGCGGACTGCGTCGTTAAATTACGGACCCAGCCTGCCGCCTTAAAGGCGGCAATAGAACCGGTAACCCCAAGAAGAACATGCTTGCCGACCAGGGAGGTCGATATTTTGGTAGCCTGTTCTTCTTCCGGAGTCATATCAGCAAAGAACCGTTATTGGCTGACAGCCTCACCAAATGGATTGAGCGAGCTGGCCGCAGTTTTGTCAATGGTCACATACAGGGTCAATGAGGTTTTACCAAATGCTTCATCGGCGATGACCATCATACAGGTTTTATTGGGTTTCACAAAAGCAAGCATAACGTCCTTGGACGTTGCCTCACCCACAAGCTTCCATTTGTTATCCTTCATCGCCCCGGCCATAAAATCTTTTAACGATACCACTTCAACCCTGCCGGTATAGTACCAGATGCCACCACGAAAAGATTCGGTTTTGATGGTCATTGATTTGTCCCGTTTCCATTCCATATCTGTTGGAAGTACAATATCCTGGATATCATCGGCAAATCCGGAAACAGGAGGAAGAGCGGATTCATCCGATGATACTTGCGTTTTACCAATGGTATTGGCACAACCACTTATAAGCAGCAAGGCAACAAGCATCATGAAAATAAAAGTAATCCGATAGCCAAACATTCTTTTCATTGATCATCTCCTTTATACATTATTAAGTCTCATTTAATCGGTATCGGCTTTTACCGTGCCGAAAGTACATTTTTCGATATAGCTGCATTTGTATTGATCTTGTCAATTTTACTGGTAATGCAGAAATAAAGTGCGGACAGCAGGGCGATAGGCTACTTTAAAGTTTGGAATTTTCAAAATCAAGGGAACAGCAAAAAAAAAGGGCGGCATAGAATAACTGTGGGTAAAAATGTTGTATTATGCTGCGACACTGAGATCAGGTGTAACGCCGTCAACTGGTTATTCTCATTCTATTACTTGTAGTAGTAAAAGAATAGCTCCACCATGTCAACAACCATGTTCCGGAAAACGCTTGAAAATTTCTGACAAAAATTTTTTAGTTAGAGTTTTGTTTTTGTAACCGTTCACCGAGATGCTGTTTCGCCTGCATTACCTGCATAATGTAAACGT
>CAZURY010000457.1:0-2230 GCA_964623145.1 uncultured Desulfobulbus sp.
GGCCTTGCGCTGTCCCATGTAGGCTTAACTACAATGAAACAGCACAAAACCTGCAACTTGGGGCGAAATGAAAATCGCTCAATTTAGGTCGAAAGAACGTAAAAATGCGATTTGGCTCAAAACAGCGGATGGTGTATTTTTGCACAAACAGTGGAACAATTCCACAAGGAGAAATTATGATAACCATTAATCCCAAGGGAGTGAAAGCGTGGGTAAATTTCACATTTAAGCCGCAAGGAGATGTCCGGGCGGTTGCTCTGGCAGGGGAATGGAACGACTGGCAATCCGAAGAGATGCACCGCAAAAAAGACGGCGCCTTTTATAAACGTAAGCAACTGCTTCTCGGAAGAAATTATGAGTTCAAATATATTATCGAGGGCAACGAATGGATCAATGATCCCGATACACCGGCAGTGCCCAACCCTTATGGCTCGCATAACTCTTTAATGAAACTTGAAGGAATAAAAGAGATCTGAAAAAAATCCCCATGGGGATGATGAAAATTTTCATCAAAAAAAATTAAAGAGTTAAACCGCCGAAGGCGGTACATCTCCTCCGGTTGGAACAACCATAACACCACACAGGAGAGGCAAGTACTACAAAAAATAAATATCCTAAGAATACGCTTGATTGGACAATTATTTTTTTCCTTTCCTCCTTTCCAAAAACAGGCGGAAAGGAAAAAACGTTGCATTCTGATCGACGGTAGCGCAAAAAAGGTAGATAGTATCAGTTCGGAAATTAAAAAAACAACTACCGGCAAATTAAATCATCAAGGCGGACCATTGAAATATATTTCCATTATCGGTAAAGGCTTTCTGATTGTTTTTCTGTTAGTGGGGATTACGGCATCAATGGCTCTTTCTGCGCCATCGTCAAAGACAGCCCCGATGGCAGCAAAACAATCGACAACACCTTCCTCTACTTCCACTCTTCCCGCAATTAAAACAGAGAGGCTGTCAGTTCTCCGTCAGGCTATCCTAACGGAAAAAGACCTTATCGAAAAATTACAAACCGAGGTAACCTCCCAAAAAAATTCCCGCGACAAAGACCTGGCCCAACTGCAAAACAAAACAGTTACCGAAACGATGCTTAAACAGGCCCGGCTGGCCGTAGAGGCAACCAGGGTCAATATTCAATTCCTGAACCTTGACCTCAGTAACGAAAACAAAAAAATACAGGGCCAGCGAAGTAATCCTTGATGCGGTTGCCATGGTCCCGGAGGTTTAGCTTGAAAGAAAACCAAAAGTTTACCTGCCGGAATTTGGCGATTCGTCCGTTAGTTTCAGGGTGGATTTTTTCTCGGAGCTCGACAATCAACACGTTCGGCTTGCAGTGAAATCCAACGTCATGTTTGCCATCCGGGATGTCCTGCAAGATGCCGACATAGGCATCCCCTTTCCGCAAGGGGACATTTACATCAAGGAGATGCACGGGGCAATCAACCTGGAAAATTCGCACGGGATGCAGCAGGAGGAGAAGGAAATACCGGCCACTGATATGCCGACTCCCTGATTACTTACCCTGAATACATTATTCATGACACCAAGGAGAACTGAAATGAAAAAAAAGAAATACCTGCACACCTTGTATGATCTCCAGGTACAACTCGTTCAATTCCAGAAGCATGTCATTAAAAATAAGATCCAGGTATGCATCCTGTTTGAGGGAAGAGATGCGGCTGGAAAAGACGGCACCATCAAGAGATTTACCGAGCATCTCAGTCCCCGGGAGGCCCGGGTCGTCGCCCTGGGCAAACCATCGGACAGCGACTTGATCTCCTGGTATTTTCAACGCTATGTCCCCCACCTGCCTAAAGGACAGGAAATCGTCTTTTTTAACCGTAGCTGGTACAATCGAGCCGGAGTGGAACGAGTCATGAAATTCTGCAGCAAGGAACAGTACAGGATGTTTATGACAGAGGTTGAAAGCTTTGAACAGATGCTTACCCACTCGGGAATCCTTCTCTTTAAATATTATCTTGATATTTCTAAGAAGGAGCAGAAAAAACGTCTGCAGGCCAGAAAAGATGACCCTCTCAAACAATGGAAACTCAGCCCCATCGACAATCAGGCACAAAAATACTGGCAGGCCTATTCACAGGCACGGGATGCCATGTTTGAAAAGACCTCCTTTGCCTTTGCCCCCTGGTATGTCATCCATACCGATGACAAAAAAACAGCTCGGATTAACACCATCAAGCATTTGCTTGCCCATGTTGACTATCCCG
>CAZURY010000458.1:0-2222 GCA_964623145.1 uncultured Desulfobulbus sp.
ATTTATCTTTTGTTATTTGCAGGTAAGCGAGCCTGCGAGACTCCGGATGGGGGTGAAACGCTCAAGTTAGGTCGGAGTCTCTTTGACCGATCAGGCAATGCCGGCTCTGCAGTACTACCAGCCACCCGAGGCCCCGCCACCGCCAAAACCACCGCCACCGCCGCTGAAGCCGCCAAAGCCCCCGGAAGATCCGCCGCCCCAGCCGCCGCCGGGATAAAACACAGCTCCGCTTCCATACCCCCCTTTTCCACCGTATCGCCGATTAAAGGAACGGGAATAAACAATCAGCATAAATGCCAGTAAAAAGAGGAAGAAAATCAGCCCGCCGATTCCACTGTTTTTCTGTTTCCGCGCTGTCGGCAGGTTATTGGCGCCGGCAAGGGTAACCCCATAATGATTGGCAAGTATCCGTAGAATTTGACCGGTTGCCGCTGATATCCCGCTGCCGTACCGCCCCTGTTTAAAATAAGGCACCAGAACCTGCCTGCCCAGGGAACCCAGCAAACTGTCCGGCAAGACGGCTTCAAGCCCATACCCGACCTCAAATCGATATTTCCTGTCACCAATGGCAACAACAAAGAGCAGTCCGTTGTCCTTTTCCTTTTGGCCGATTCTCCATTTTTCCGCAGTCTGCAGAGAAAAAGAATTGATGTCCCGGCCATCCAGAGACTCAACGGTCAGAATGACCATCTGGGCCGTGGTTTGCTGCTCAAGATCACGCAGCAAACTTTCAAGACGCTGTTCCTGCTCAGTTGTAATCACACCTGCCAGATCAACAACATAACCAGGCGGTTTGTCCGGCAGTGGTGGCGTAACAGCCATGGCCGCCACGGTCATCATTACCGTTGCCAGTATGAAAATAAAACATGCGAGCAGGCGGTTACTTCGCCATTGCGTCAACATAGTTGGAGACTTTTTTGGTTGCATTATAGAGTCTGCTGTACAGTGAGCGAAGTTCTTCATCCCCGCATAAAGATGTATGATTTCTTTTCATCGCATACAGGGATTGAAAAATATCGGTATCAATTTCCAGGAGTGTTTCCAAGGCAGCGGCAGTATCTTGGGCCGCCAGGTGAATCTCATGACCGGCAAGGTGAAGAATTGCCCGAAAGATGGGAATATAGCCGGTAATGGAAGCGCTCATCTTTTGGCAAAGCTCATTGTTCTCTGCAAGAGTCTCCAGGTAGATCTGACCCAGCCAGAGTAATTTTGCCCTGATTTCGCGCTCACACTGCAGACGTAGACAGCCGCGGTCAATGCTCAGGTTCCTTAAAAGATCATTCCCGTGCAAGGTGTAATGAATTTCACGAAAATTATAAAACTCAACAGGAAACACGTCCAGGGAACGCCGGATATAGTCCTCTGTCATGATAAGAGGCGGCGCCACTCTTTGCCGCCCAAACCGTTTGCCAAGACCGACTAAAAAGTCAAGAAAATCCGTTTCCGGGGCCTGAACCACAAAAAGAGAATTGGCATCCGAGCGCTCCGGCTGATAATCCGGGGTAAGTACGCTGCCGACCACGTAGATGGAGAGCACCGGCGTTGGAGATTTTTCTTTTACCTCCCGGACAAACTCAAGCAGCCCAGCCGGAATATTTTTAGTATATTCAGTGATATCCATAAAATACCTATTTGCAAAGAAGTACCGGAGAATGAACCGTCAACCCTGTTATTTATGATACCTGCCTCCGGCATTTATGGTGCATGCCCGATATAACTGTTCCAGCAGGATCATCCTGGTCATTTCATGGGTAAAGGTCAGTCGTGACAGACACCACACAAAATCGGCCTGTTGCACAACTGCCCGGGAGAGTCCTAAATGACCACCGATCAAAAAATAGATATCTCTCAGGCCGCGTTCCTGCCATTTCCTTATCAAGGCTGCCACCCCGGGTGAATCAAACTGTTTGCCGGAGAGATCCAGCGCGACCTTCAACCCCTTGTTCCCACAGGCGGCAAGCAGAGTATCACCACCGACACGGCGGATCACCTGGTCCGGGTCATTATGGCTGTAGCGCTCTTTTAAAACAGCGATATCAATCTCTACATATCGACCGAGTCTACCGGCAAAATCCGATATGGCAGCATCAAGATACGATTCTCTTGTTTTACCGAGAAAAAGAAAGGTGAATTTCAATTGACGTTCCGCCCGCGTACGTGGCTCTGTATGGCTGGGATTGTTTCAGGCATCAGATTTTCTGTAAAAAACTTTAACCCGCATA
>CAZURY010000459.1:0-2215 GCA_964623145.1 uncultured Desulfobulbus sp.
CCATATTCGATCCCGTTATGAACCATCTTGACAAAGTGACCGGCCCCGCCCTCACCGACCCAGTCACAGCAGGGTTTGCCGTCGACCTTGGCGGCAATGGCCTGAAGGATGTCTTTTACATGCGGCCAGGCTTTCGCATTGCCGCCGGGCATTATGGATGGTCCTTTTCGCGCCCCTTCTTCGCCGCCGGAAATCCCGGCGCCGATATAAAGAATACCTTTCCCGGCCAGCTCTTCGGTGCGGCGATTGGTGTCCGTGTAGAGGGAATTGCCGCCGTCAATAATGATGTCGCCGTCTTCGAGATGAGGAAGCAACTTCTCGATAAAGGCATCAACCACTTTGCCGGCCTTGACCATCATCATGACCCGGCGCGGTTTTTTCAAGGTGGAGACCAGCTCCTCTACGGAGTGGGTGCCGATGATCCGTGTCCCCTCGGCCGGGCCCTGCAGGAAAGCATCGACCTTTGATGTCGTCCGGTTGAACACGGCAGCGGTGTACCCGTGATCATTGATATTCAGCGCCAGGTTTTGCCCCATGACCGCCAGACCAATCAAACCGATATCCGCTTGTGACATAATTTTCTCCGTAATTGTAATAAAAGCCATCGGTATTTCATAAAATGGCAATGATTGGAAGGATTATTCGATGAACCATGTCCTGCCGTCTTTTTCTATGAATCTCTGCCCTGCCTCCGGTCCCCAGCCACCTGCGACATAGCCGTGAAGCAGGTCTCTTTTTGCCTCCCTGTTGCAGCTCTCCCACTGTTCAAGGACCGGAGTCAGCAGTCTCCAGGAGGTCTCCACCGAATCTTTCCTCCAGAACAGGGTTTGGTCGCCGAGCATACAGTCAAGGATGAGCGTGGAGTAATCTTCATCCATTTTTTCGCCGAAGGTCTCATGGTAATCAAGCTCCATGGCAAGTGAGGACAGGCACATTTTTGATCCAGGCACCTTGGCCTGGAAAAGAAGAGAGATCGCCTGCTGTGGCTGTATATCAAAGATAAGCCTGTTCGGAGCAGGATTGAATCCGGACCTCTTTGTATTGAACATACAGTGGGGAACCTTATTGAAAACCACGGTGATCCTGGTTAACTTTTTTTCCAGCCGTTTTCCTGCCTGGATGTAAAACGGTACACCCTGCCAGCGCCCATTATCCACCTGCAACTTCATGGCAAAATAGGTTTCAATGCATGATGTTGCACCTACTCCCTGTTCTTCCCGGTAGGCTTTCATCGACAGGGCGCCGTCTTTCCCGGCTCCGTATTGGCCTCTAATCAGTTGCCCATGGAGATTGTCCAGGTCAAAGGGACGGATTGACTTCATGAATTTTACTCGTTCATCCCGGATGGAGTCTGCAGACAGATCAACCGGTGGCTCCATGCCCACCAGGGTGGCCAACTGCAGGATATGATTTTGAAACATGTCCCTGAGCAGCCCCGCCTGTTCGAAATAACCGGCCCGGTGTCCAACTCCGATGTCTTCGGCAACGGTGATCTGTACATGATCGATATAATTTCGGTTCCAGGCGGGTTCAAAGATTTGATTGGCGAATCTGAACATCAGGATATTCTGGACGGTCTCCTTGCCGAGATAATGGTCTATCCGGTAGATCTGTTCATCACAGAGGTGGAGAAGCAGGTCTTTGTTCAACTGAACACTGCTTGCAAGATCACGGCCGAAGGGTTTTTCAATGATCACCCGCTGAAAGGGTGACGTACTGCAGCCTCGCCATACCAGTTGATTGTTTCCCAACAGGGTAACGATAATTGCATACAGTGACGGCGGGGTTGCTATATGAAAAACAAGATTCCCCTCGCTGGAAAATTGTATTTCGGCTTCCTTTATTTTGTTCTTTAATCGAAGGTACCCCTCATTCTGGTCATAACTGCCGGCAACATAGAAACAGCGCATGACAAAGGCTTTGATTTCGGCTTGTGAACTTTCATCATTTGTTTGGCTGATTGCATCTCTAACCCGTTTTCGGAAGGTATCGTCGTCCATCGCTGTGCGGGCATAGCCGACGAGAAAAAAATTGTCCGGAATTTTTTTCCTCCTGAACAGAGAGAAAACAGCCGGCAGCAGTTTCCGCCGGGTAAGATCGCCGGATGCGCCGAAGATTACATATCCGCATGGACCACCGGTTACAATTTCGCAGGTGTGTGCATTGCCTGCCGGATTCACTTTGATTTTCATATCAAACCTCCTGCCGGAATCTG
>CAZURY010000460.1:0-2211 GCA_964623145.1 uncultured Desulfobulbus sp.
GAATTTGCCAAGGCCATTGACTGATGGAAAAAGCGTATTACTATTACAGTAACCCAGATAGGGTCTTCAGAGAAACCTTACCGGTTGACTTGTCCTCTGTTTGTCGTAACTCCTCACAGGGTTTACAACTGGGCGTGTGCACATGCTAAAAATTTGTAATTGATCACAGGTGCGTCAGATTTGTTCAGTCATACCTTTTCGTTATCACGCCCTGGCGTGATGCGGACAGGTATGACCGGACAAAGATGGCGTGCCTGTGATCAATTACTGTTTGTCAGTGTGACAACTCTGTATAGTCCTTTTTGAACTGATACCACAAAAATATCGGAGTATTTTTTGAATACCTTTTATAAGAATTTAAGTATGTGGCTGGTCATCGGCCTGACCTTTATCCTTCTTTTCAACCTGTTTAACAAGCCGCAGGGCCAAAGTAACTCAATGACCTACAGCGAGTTCTGGTCAAGCGTGGAAAACGGAGCTATAAACCGGGTTAAAATTCAGGACGATAAGATTACCGGTTCCGGCCCTGATGGACGGCCGTTTACAACCGTTGCCCCCAATGATACCGAACTGATTCCCATGCTGCGTAAATCCGGAGTGGATATTACCGTCAAACCCCCTGAAGAAACGCCGTGGTATCTTTCGATTTTTATCTCCTGGTTCCCCATGCTGCTGTTGATCGGGGTATGGATTTTCTTCATGCGTCAGATGCAGATGGGCGGCGGCAAAGGCGGTGCGCTTTCCTTTGGCAAAACCAGGGCAAAACTGCAGGGCGAGGGCGAGGTCAAGGTAACGTTTAAGGATGTTGCCGGTATTGATGAGGCCAAGGAAGAGCTTGAGGAGATCATTGATTTTCTGCGCGATCCTCAGAAATTCACCAAATTGGGTGGTCGAATCCCCAAAGGTGTCCTGTTGGCCGGTTCTCCGGGAACAGGTAAAACCCTGCTGGCCAAGGCCATTGCCGGTGAAGCCAAGGTTCCGTTTTTTACCATCAGCGGCTCGGATTTTGTCGAAATGTTTGTCGGTGTCGGCGCTTCCCGGGTGCGGGATCTGTTCAATCAGGGGAAAAAGAATGCTCCCTGTATCATTTTTATTGATGAGATTGACGCGGTTGGCCGCCATCGGGGCGCCGGTCTTGGCGGCGGCCATGACGAGCGCGAACAGACCCTGAACCAGCTGCTGGTCGAAATGGACGGATTTGAGGCCAATGACGGCGTCATAATTATAGCCGCCACTAACCGGCCTGATGTTCTTGATCCGGCGCTGCTGAGGCCTGGTCGTTTTGATCGCCAGGTTGTTGTGCCGATCCCGGATATTAAGGGCAGGCAGCTGATCCTGGAGATTTACGGTAAAAAAACAAAATTGGCATCGGATGTGGACATGGCCGTTATCGCTCGCGGAACACCCGGATTTTCCGGCGCCGACCTGGAAAACCTGGTCAATGAAGCTGCGCTGATGGCCGCCCGTGAGGAAAAAGACGAGATCAACATGACGCACATGGAGCGGGCAAAAGATAAAATCATGATGGGCGCCGAGCGCAAATCCATGATTATCAATGACGCGGAAAAGGAAATAACCGCCTATCACGAGGCCGGTCACGCACTGGTTGCACGTCTGTTGCCGGGAACGGATCCCATTCATAAGGTAACCATTATTCCCCGTGGGCGAGCGTTGGGTCTTACCATGCAGCTGCCCATGGACGAGAAGTATACCCATGCTAAAAAATTCCTGCTGAATTCCATCTGTATTCTTTTCGGCGGCCGGGTTGCTGAAAAGCTGGTTTTTGACGAGATTACCACAGGCGCCGGTAATGACATTGAACGGGCCAGTGAATTGGCCCGGAAAATGGTGTGCGAGTGGGGTATGAGCGATGAGCTGGGTCCACTGGCCTACGGCAAAAAGGAAGAGCAGATTTTCCTTGGCCGGGAGATATCCCAGCACCGGGATTACAGTGAGGATACCGCTCGCAAGATTGATGAGGAAGTTAAAAAGATCATCCTGGATGCCAATGACAAGGTCACGCACCTTCTTGAGGAGAATATGGATATTCTCAAGGCCATCTCCAAAGAACTGCTGGAGCGGGAAACCATTACTCTGGAGGATATGGACCGGATCATTGCCCGGCTCCGGCCGGAGGAACATCAGGAAAGGTCAGAGGATGAGCAGCAGGCGGAGACGGAAACCGCTCAATCTCAAGAGCCGGTGGCCCGG
>CAZURY010000461.1:0-2206 GCA_964623145.1 uncultured Desulfobulbus sp.
ATGGGCGGCTACTTAAGTAAGAAGAAAAAGCCAATACCGGCCGCTAAGTTTAATGGAGGTCAGAAGATGTGGTTCTGGCTGGCAACCATTGGCGGGGGGATAATGGCCTGGTCCGGTTATCAGCTGTATTCTTTTGCAGGCCCGACCGATCAGCTCAGACAGATGGCTATTCTTCATAACTTTCTTGGCGCAGGCCTGGTTGGCTTTTTTATTATCCATCTCTACATGTCATTGTTTGCCATACAAGGAGCTTTGACAAGTATGATAACCGGGTACAAACCACAGGAAGAGGTTGAAATACTGCACAGCCGTTATAAAATTTGACAGAATCGCTCCATTACTCTACCCTTTAACGGATCCTGTCCAGGATCCGTTTTTTTTACTGCTTCAACAAGGATACTCAAAGAGGATGCTCAATGCCCCCTATTGTTAGTTTTATCGGCTGGCACAACAGCGGTAAGACCACACTTGCAAGCCAGGTGGTTCGCCATTTACAAAATCGCGGTTATTCCGTTGCGGTGATCAAATCGACCAAGGAACATGGCATCGGCCATGACCAGGCCGGGACAGACACGGATATGTATCGCCGGGCAGGAGCAGAGGGTGTCATGCTGGTCGCACCCGACCAGATGATCATGCACACCGGCAATCAGGGACGGGATCTTACCGGCCTGGTCCATCGCTATTTTCCCGATGTACATATTGTCATTGCCGAAGGGTTTAAAGATGCCCGCCAGATTGCCAAAATTGAAGTCACCCGAGGGAAAAGCGAACTACTTAGGGATCAGGTCAGCGGGGTAATCGCCATTGCCACAGATCGTCGTATTAGCGGCGATTATATTTTCCGTCTTGACGAGAGTAAAGAATTAGCCGATTTTCTGGAAAAACGTTTCCTGAAAAACAAAAAAAACGCGACAGAGCGAGCCGTCCTCATGATCGACGGAAAAAAAATTGTCCTCAAGGATTTTGTTCAGGATATTCTGGCAAATACAGTAACCGGATTTATTACAAGCCTGAAAGCGACAAAGGGGACGGGGAAAATAGAACTGCATATCAATCCCGTCGACGTGGAGGGATCCACGTCATCGGATACCGTAAACAGAAAAATATGAAAACCATCGGACTACTCGGCGACATGATCCGGGAATCAACGCTCAGCTGTTACACCGTAAGGGCAATGGAACTCGGCTGGTAGTCAGCTGCACATCAATACTGCAAAAAAATCCTGCTCACAGGCGACAAAAGCATCAACTATTTCCGGATCAAAATGTTGGCCGGCTTCCTTAACAAGAACATGAATGGCCTGTTGATGGGAAAGCTGTTTTCCCTGCTGCCTGGATGAGGTTATCGATTCATAGGCATCCGCAAGGGCGACAATCCTTGCCTCCAGGGGAATTTCCCGACCGGCCAGTCGAAAGGGATAACCGCTGCCGTCCCATTTCTCATGATGAAAGTAGGCAATATTTTTTGCATACTCGAGGAAGCCGCTGTCCTCCTCGGATGATTTTTCCATGGCTTTAATCACATCACCGCCAAAAATAGTATGCTGACGGGTCAAGGACATATTCTTTGCCGATAATGGCCCGGATTGAAAAAGAATGTCATCGGCAATACCCACTTTGCCGATATCATGAAGAACCGAGGCCATTGCCAGGTCCGACACACCGCTACCGCCCAGTCTCTGTTGATATTCCGGTTTTCGAGCCAGGAATTGTGCAAGCAGACGGCTGTATTCCCGTATCCGTTTCAGATGATTCTTCGGGGTGACATCGCGATATTCAGACAACCGAGCCAGGGCCATGATCGCCGCATTCTCGGTCTGTTTTCTTACCAATAACCCCCTGCGAACCTCTTCCTCCATTTTTTTTCGCACGGAAATATCCCTGATGATCAGTTGCAGCCCCACCGGCCTGCCCTTACGCTCCATCCGGTTGCCGCTGATTTCGACCTCTAGATTTTTATCATCGGCCCCCAGCAACCGTGTCTGATAACCAGTGATGGTAATACCGGCAGCAACCGGTTCCAAAAAATCTTTTTGCAGTTGTGACTGGTCGTTTACAGCTACCAGATCAACAAGATTGACCTCCTCTCCTCCAGCCAGCCCTACATGTTCGTAAAAAGAAGGATTGGCATACAAGAGCAGTCCATTATCGTCAACCAGCAGGACATCATCAATGATGTGGTCCAGAAGACGGCGAAAACGATT
>CAZURY010000462.1:0-2204 GCA_964623145.1 uncultured Desulfobulbus sp.
AACAGGAAGATGATTCCTCATATTCATCATTCCTCGTATTCATCATAATCATCATCATAATCGTCTTCAAAACCGTCAAAATCGGCGTTCATGACGTCTGAAATCAATCGGAGAAATACACCCATGGATTCGCTCAGGTTGCGGACTATTTCGCTGTGTTGAACCCGTTCTTCGATGTTGCCGGCCCCTCGCATATCCTGGATACTTGTGTGCAGTTCTTCGCCAAGCTCATTCATCAACTGTTCCGGATCCATGTGTCGTCCTCCTGATTTTTTCAGTATTTTTTCAGTAATTCGCTCAATTCAGGTACAACCTGTAAGCTGTATTGATTGCTTCAACATTTTCCCAAAACCTTGCACCTTGAACCCCAAACCCTGAACTCTGAACTTTGAACCCTGAACCATAAAGATTATATTCCAAGATAGGCCTTTTGCACATCCTCGTTGGCCAGTAGAGTCGGCGCCTTGTCGTGCATGGTGATCCGGCCTGTTTCCAGAACATATCCACGGTCGGCAACCTTAAGCGCCAGGTTGGCGTTCTGTTCGACAAGAAAAATTGTTGTATTGTTTTCCTGATTGATTTTTTGGATGATTTCAAAAATCTGGCGGGTAACCAGGGGGGCAAGCCCCATGGAAGGTTCATCGAGAAGCAGGAGTTGGGGCCGGGCCATCAAGGCTCTGGAGATAGCCAGCATCTGCTGCTCACCGCCGGAGAGATTCCCTCCCGGCTGGCTGTGGCGATCTTTTAGAATGGGAAAAAGAGCGTAGATGTAATCCAGGTCTTCTTTTATCTGTTGTTTATCGCTGCGGAGAAAAGCTCCCATGTCCAGGTTTTCGGCAACGGTAAGGTCGGGAAAGATGTGACGGCCTTCCGGAACCTGGCAGATGCCAAGAGCAACAATTTTATCAGGGCCGAGGTTGGTAATCGGCCGGCCTTTAAAAAGAATTTCGCCATTTCGCGGCGGTACAATGCCGCTGACCGACATGAGCGTTGTTGATTTGCCGGCGCCGTTAGCTCCGATCAGGGTGATAATCTCCCCTTCTTCAACTTTGAGACAGACATCATGCAGGGCCTGGATATTGCCATAGTAGGTGTTAATTGAGCGGAGTTCAAGCATCCTCAATATCCTCCCCCAGGTAGGCCTTGATAACGGCTGGATTGTTGCGGATTTCTTCAGGGGTTCCTTCAGCGATTTTCTTGCCGTAGTCAAGGACAAAGATATAGTCGGAAAGGCTCATGACCAGCTTCATATCATGTTCAATGAGCAGGATGGAGAGACCATCATCGCGAATGGTGGTGATCAACTCTTCAAGTTCAGCCGTTTCCTGGGGATTCATCCCCGCGGCCGGCTCGTCCAGCAGGAGCAGCAGCGGATCAGTCGCCAGGGCACGTCCAATCTCAAGTTTTCGTTGCGCCCCATAGGGAAGGTTTTTCGCAAATTCGTTCACCGAATCGACCAGACCCATATTCTCGAGAATCATGAGGCTTAAGGCAACGATCTCCTGTTCCTCCTGCACCGTGCCCGGATTTCTCAGCAGAGCGCCCAGGACCTTGGCCTTTGTGCGGCAGTGGCGTCCGATCATAACATTTTCCAGCACCGTCATATTGGGGAAGAGACGAATATTCTGGAAAGTCCGTGCCAGTCCCTGCTGGGTTACTTTGTTTGGTTTGAGACCGTTGAGGCGCCGGGTTTCTTTTCCTGGCGGGCTCAGCAGCAGGTCGCCGGATGTCGGAGTGTATATACCGGTCAGACAGTTGAAAAATGTCGTTTTTCCGGCGCCATTTGGCCCTATGAGGGCGACGATCTGTCCTTCATGCACCCGCAGGTCGAGATGGTCGAGGGCGCGGATGCCGCCGAAATTCATGGTCAGGCCGGTTATGTTGAGTAGTGGTTCCATAAGAAAAAAGCGTAGCCGGTATCAGTCAACTGTTTTTTTGAACTGTATACGTACGGCGAATATTGGCTATGATGCCCTGGGGGCGAAAGACCATCATGATGACGAGCACGGCTCCGAATACCAGCATTCGGTAATCGGAAAAAGCACGCAGGTATTCCGGCAGAAGGATGAGGATGAGGGCGGCGATGATTACGCCGATAATCGATCCCATTCCACCGAGCACAACAATACAGAGGATAATCGCTGATTCAAGAAAGGTAAAACTGGCCGGATTGACGAATGTGGTTTTGGCGGCAAAGATAACGC
>CAZURY010000463.1:0-2204 GCA_964623145.1 uncultured Desulfobulbus sp.
AACCTGTGTTTCATCAAGAGAGCCGGTCATCTCCTTTCGGTATCTGGAGATAAAAGGGACGGTTCCACCTTCCCCTATAAGTTGAGCGGTGGCAGCAACCTGATTGACGGCGATCTGTAGATTCCCGGCTATGCGTCGGTGATGGTCCTGGTTCTGATCCATATTTTTTTCTAAAAACTGAGTACAAAAAGGGCCGGTAAACCGTTGTGCAATAAAAATTCTTCCACCTAAATCCTGGATCCGACCTGAGTATAATGTGCCCTGCGCTGTTCTTCGGGCAGGGCAAGAAAATCATCAATTTCCAGGAGCATATCTTTCCTGTTTTCCCTGAGCAGTCCGCTGACGTTTATATAATTGTTGGCATGATCACAGGCAAAAAAAGTATCCAGCGGCTCCAGCAGTTCGAGCAGTTGTTTGACCTCGAGTACTGTTCCTTCCGGCGTCTGCTCAATAAAAGAACCATCCCGGACCTGTTGCATAAGTGGACATTCCCCGTCGCTGCCCTCACCGTAGAGCCACAACCGGCGCAGGCGGACAAATTCCGGCTCGGTCCGGTTGATGACCTTCGCGGTACCGGTGATATGTTGAGTTGATTTGTCCCGGCCGCCAAGGCCAAGCAGCACATAATAAGAAATTTCAATACCGGCCTCTTTCAGCCAGCGGGCGACGGTAACGACCATTTCCGGTGACTGGCCCTTGCGATGAAACTGCAGGATCTCGGGATCGCCGGACTCAAGTCCCAGATGGACCCGGTTCAACCCAGCATCCGCCAGCAGGCAGATATTTTCCCGGCCCAGCTTGTGCAGAGTTGAGGCCCGGGCGTAACAGGTCAGCCGTTGAATTGCACTGATTTCACGCAGATAACGTACCGCACCGACAAAAACATCCATCCCGGCAGCCAGCGGATCGGCATCACCAAAAAATGCTGTTTCCGCCCCGGGATGGAGGCGGATCAACAGGTCGATGTCATGTTTGATCTCATCCAGGGTCCGGCAGGAAAAATCCGGCTGGCCCATGGCTGGATAAATCCCGCAGAACCGGCACCGATTCCAGTTACAGCCCCGGGTTATCCGGACCAGCAGGCTGCGCCATTCAGAGGGCGGCCGTATAATCAACGCTTCAGGATGCTCCGTCATTGCAATTGTCCTGTAAAAATCTCGATTGTCTTATCACTTGCACCTACATTACCCTGCAGGAGAGAGATGTCAACGGGGAGGTGGACGAGGCTGAAATTGATTCCGGCATTGCAATTCGACAAGCCTACCGGGTTACCCCTTGTAACATACTGTTTTTTAATGGGTCAAACGAATGGCCACCTGGAATATGCGATACTATGACTCCATTGAGGAGGGAATCAACCTGGGCTATGACGGCTGCGCCTTCTGCCTGAAACCCTACGATCATGGGTAGTGAGTCAATCTATTACCCGTTGAACGGCGAAAGAATACTTCTCGAGACTATACGCATAAAAATGTTGGCCAAATCGGAAATATACATCGTGGTTCTTGACTTCCCTTATTCAATTCCTTTATCTTGAGTATACAAAAGAAACAGATCAGGTTTCTGGAGCAGTGTCAACATGCACTCAGATACTCTTCCATCGGTCTCACGTTTTAGTACAGTAGAACATTTCCCTTTTTCCGGTGCTCCCTTATGAACAAAATAATTAAATGGTGTCTGATAGCCATTGCCGGCCTTATCGGACTGATCGTCATCGCTGTTATCAGCGTTCCCTTTTTCATTAACCCGAATGACTACAAGGCAAAGATAAGCCAACTGGTCCAGGATCAGACCGGTCGGGAGATGTCAATTCCTGGCGACATCAAGCTCCATGTCTCGCCCAGGCTGGACGTCACATTTTCTTTGGGCGACATACGCCTTGCCGCCGGCAAAGACTTTCCCGGCACTCCCTTTGCCTCCAGCAAACTTGCTGAAATCAAACTCGCGCTCTGGCCGCTGTTGAGCAGCAAACAACTGCAGGTCAACAACATCGTGCTCGAAGACGTTCAACTCAACCTGATACGAGACAAAGAGGGCAGGACCAACTGGCAGGATCTGATTGCCGGATCAAAAAGCGCACCAAAAAATCAACCTCCGGAAACGAATAAAGAAAAACCGACTCAGGCCACCGGTAAGAAACCGTTGGCTATTGATGTCGGCGCAATAAACATCAAAAATATCAATGTCCGCTATCAGGACGAACA
>CAZURY010000464.1:0-2199 GCA_964623145.1 uncultured Desulfobulbus sp.
GCTGCTGAATTGCCGGTCCCCTTGTTGGACCAGGGTTGTGTATCTTCGGTATTGTGCGCTGAGAATTTTTTTATCGTCAAGGGTGGCCAGGCTCCCTGCCACGATCAGGGCAACGACGACCATGGCAAGCGCTACTCGTTTATATTCCATTAGTTTATCCTCCCGAATTTTTTCTGAATGATTTTTTCAAGAAAGGCGAAGAAAGCAATAAATCCGATGCCCGCAGCTGTGATTAGAAGGATTGTCATTCCCAGCGGCAATTCGAAAAAATCATTTAAGAAGATTCGTCCCATTGCTCCTGATTTATAGATTGGTTTAATCAGAGTAAACATTTCAGAAAAAAGTGCGGAACCGATTAACAGACCACCTGCAAATACTGCCCCATCAATTCGACCACCAGCCATGGCGGTTATGGATGTGGCAGGTCAGTAGCCGCCCATTACCATTCCAATTCCCAGGATAATTCCTGCCAGGATATAAGAAATGATAAAGGTATCGGGAATGTAAAGAAGTGAAATGTCAAGCACACCCAGGGAGGATGTTGCATATAACAGTAGCATGGCCGTCAGGATCGCAGAAAACATGACCTTGACCACGGTTACATCATAGAGGTAAAAGACGCCGGCTATTTTACGACAATTAGCCAGCCCTCCGGATTCCAGAACAAGGCCGAAAAAAAAGCCGATGCAGACGGCAAGAAAGAAATCTACCGGTGAGTTTGCCATGTGGGCAATTTTTAATATCGGAGCCATTATAACCACCCATCCTTAACAAAATATGCTGTTGCGTATCCGCCGAAAAAAACGGCAAAAAGAAATACCCAGGAACCAAGGGACAGCATGGCTGATCCGGCAAGACCCTGCCCGCTGGTACAGCCAAGCCCCAGGCGGGAGGCAAAACCAACCAATATTCCTCCGGCCAGGGCATAGATAAGGCGACCCTTGACGGATATACCCGGTCCTTTATTGACCTCCACTTTGCTCCTTCCGTGGATAAATGTTGAATAGAGTCCACCGAGCAGGGTGCCTATACCCATGTAAACGAGCCAGAAATTGAGAGGGTTTTTTCCGTGGGCGAAATAGTGGCCGAAGTATTCAGAACTGTTGACATGGTTCGGCGCAACCAGGTGGAAGAGATATGCGGACAGTCGTGCCAGTGAAGCCGACCCGCCCAGCCCCTTGCCGCAGAGCAAGAAAGAGGCAAAGAGGACAAAGCCCAGGGCGATCCCGGCGATGTATGGATTGGTATACTGTTTCATAATATGCTCCCGTGTTTGTTGTCTCTTTGTCTGCACCATTAAAAAATATACCTTGTTGTCTCCGTCACGGTTTGGGCAAGGTGTTTGACGGGGTGCCGACAGGATTACTGTTGAGTAATCCTGTCGGCAGATAGAGGGGCAGACGTCTTGGACAAACAAGAAAATGTTGTGGAAAAGTTACTGTTGTGACTACATCAATAGGGGTGCCACATTCTTAAGCGGTACGAAGTTTCCGCCTTAGAGGGATGCTGCCGGTACCTTGTAATCTTGAAGGATCCGGTGAACTGGTTGACAAAGGGGAATCCGGCCTGTGCCCAGCCGACAATGCCGCCCTTGTTCTTTGTCCCGTTTTTTGTCGTCGGCCCGACGACCCAGACATTTTTATAGCCGTATTTGTAGAGAAAGCCACCTACATACCTGGAGCGGTGCGATGTCCGGCAGAAAACATAGATTTCGGCATTGGGATCTGTAATTTTTTTAGGGATCAGGTACACATGTCCTGCCTGAACATGATCGGTTCCTTCAATGTGAAAGGCATCCCACTCCGAGTCGGAACGCACATCGATCATATAAATTTCAGCACGGTAGGCAGGGTCGCTCATGGCCTTTTGCCATACGTCATGGAGCCTGTACACATCAATCTTGCGATCTTCGGGGATGGCCTGGATAAACTCCTGATGCAGTGCATGTTCGGCGGCGATCAGCGGATTTTTCGTTTTGGCGTCTGCAGCCATGGCCTGCCCGGTCATCCATGGAATTAATGTGATTGTACAGAGAAAAAACAGTGTTTTTTTCATGGTTTCTTACCTCCTGGAGTTAGAAAATATATTAAAAAATTAAATAGTTATATGCTGAGAGAATGAGAAATGATACAGAGCTACTAATAGATATTTTTTTAAGCAAGGTCAAGAAAAAATATAGTCTTATGTGCAGTGGTATTG
>CAZURY010000465.1:0-2191 GCA_964623145.1 uncultured Desulfobulbus sp.
GGGAAGGCTTCATTGCTCGTCATAACCCAGGACTGTCCCGGAGTGCCTGTCTGGCCAAAAGCCCCTTCCGGGAAGGCTTCATTGCTCGTCATAACCCAGGACTGTCCCGGAGTGCCTGTCTGGCAAACTCGGCAAAAAGGAGGAAGTACAATGAAAAAAGTCATAACCCAGGACTGTCCCGGAGTGCCTGTCTGGCTCTTGCCTGAAAATATCCTACAATTTCAATATGCTGTCAAGCGATTTTGTATAACCTCCCCCGTCGGCCCCCTTTTTACCCTGTTTTTGACCGAGGTTTCCGAAAACGGAAATTGTTTTGGGTCGCGGAGAACAGCATGCGGACGGGAATGGCCGACAAAAGAAACTGGCTTTGGGGAACCATTTTGTTTATTGTGGAGCAAAATTCCGGTTGTTTTTTCAAAGGAGGACACCGTGGCAGCCAAAAAAATAAACAAAAGCAAAAATTCGCTGAGGGTTATTTTCTTTAATGCCTGCAGGATTGACAGCTCCTGTTCCCCGGCAATACCTGAATTCAGCTATCACAGCCAAAAACATTCCGGGCAAACCTTACCGGTCCTGGAACCGGTGAAACAGTCCTCCGCCATCTTCAAGCACGTCCTGACCCAGCTGCATCCCCTGGCCCGCAATCTTTTTGATAATCCTGAAAATGACAACACCGCCATGACCAGGGTGCACGAAAAGCTCATGGAAGAGTTAAAGAAAAGTGTCTGGCAGTGCCCGGCGCCGACCTGGGCAACCGGTAAAAGAAAAATAAAAAATCTGCTGTTTGCGGAAACGCTGCCGGGAGAGAATAAAGAGCAATATTTTTTCCGTTTCAGCCTGCGTAAGGCGGGCAGCATCCGGCTTGAAGGCGCCATGGTCTTTTTCTACCTGGTCGTTGAACCAGGGTTTCCCCGGGGGATTGAACCTTCGGCGGAACAAACCGGTGGTATGGCCCGGATGATGACCAACTCTCTCTGTTACAGGGCCGGATTGTCCTCCACGGCAGGCCGCGCTGCCAGGCTGACCAGGGTTTTTCCCGATCAGAACCGGGCAGCGCCCAGGCAGGAACATCTCCGCAGGCAGTTCAAAGGTAATAAACTGCCGCTTATTGGTGGTCTGCTGGGTGAGACCGTGACCCTGGAGGAAATTTTTACCTCCCTGGCCGGGCCGGAAATGAAAGCCGTGGACGGTGACCGCTTTTTAAGCCAGTCCCTGCTGGTCACCCCGGAAGACATTGAACAGCCGGATTTTACGGAAGAAGAACAGGTGGATCTGGTCAGGCTGGCCAGGGGTCAGAGCGACCGTTACCTGCCTGCCGCTGTCCGGCCGCGGTCGGACTTTGTCGTCCCGGTGCGTACTTTTGCCAATGTGCTGTTCATGGCCGCCGGCGAGGGGCTGGCCTGCCGGGTGAAACCGGGCAGGGACCAGGAATTCCTTGTTGCTGAATTTCGCAACCGGTATGAATCCATCTACCTGCTGCTCTTTGTGCTGGCCATGTACCAGCGATACCGGCTTGAGTCTCTGGCGCTGGAGCTTGACGGCCTGTTTGCCACCCTGGACAGCGGCGAGCCGGATGAAAAAACCGTGGAAAGGATGCGCCGGACGCGAACCAGTACCGCCGGTCATGCCCTGCGGGTAATGAATACCCAGCCCGCATTTTTGACCAATTACCGCGAAGTTTACCAGGGGCTGCAACGGGCTTTCGGCATCCGGGAGCTGGAGAAAAAGGTTCGACGGTCTGTGACGGAACTTGATTATCTGCTTGGCGACCAGTACCGGCGGCAACAGGAAAAGGAACGGAAAAAATTTGACACGGCAAAGGTCATCCTGGCCATGGCCGCGGAATGTATTGCCCTGCCCTATTACCTGTACAGCCTGCTGGCCCACTTGAACGGCCACATTACCTGGTGGGCTCTTTTTGTCACCGTATTGGTCACCGGCGCGGTTGTTTCTTTAACCTGGATAAACATACCCGGAAAGATCAGGAAAAAAATAAAAAAATACTGGATGTGCCGTATGATGATGTGTCGGGACAGGATGAACAATAATAATTCTAAGTCTGGCT
Source organism: uncultured Desulfobulbus sp. (assembly GCA_964623145.1). Classification (GTDB taxonomy): domain Bacteria; phylum Desulfobacterota; class Desulfobulbia; order Desulfobulbales; family Desulfobulbaceae; genus DRLX01. The sequence continues at coordinate 2,066 of CAZURY010000465.1, forward strand.
TTTAGGTACAGCCAGGCGGAACCGGCGCCGGTCATGGTGACAAATAACAGGAGAATCGCCAGGTACGGCAGCAGAAAAACACGAACAATGGGGAGGTGGGACCGGATTATGGATCGCTGGCGCATG
>CAZURY010000466.1:0-2169 GCA_964623145.1 uncultured Desulfobulbus sp.
TCATTTAACTGCTGCAGATCCCGGCCGGTAAGTACCCGCTTAAGCGAGCCGTTTTTTTCACCGTCCCCCAATAAACCGATCCGGGCGGCAATGGCCCAGGCGGTGGCGGGATGGTCGCCGGTTATCATTTTGACCTTGATCCCTGCCAGGTGACATACCTTAACCGCTGCCACAGCTTCCGCCCTCGGCGGATCAATCATGCCCTGCAAACCAAGAAAACACAGGTTGTCGGCTATGTCACCATGATCAATCCTGGAGGTACCGGACGGCATCTCCCTCCGGGCAAAGGCCAGCACCCGCAATCCGCCGGAGGCCATCTCCTCGACATCCTGCAGAATCAAACTGGTGTCCAGGGGAGCCGTATTGCCCTGATCATCCAGCATCACGGCACATTTCATTAATATCTGCTCCACGGCCCCTTTCACATAAACCAGGGGTAAAACGTCCGCTCCCATATCATGGAGGGTTGCCATATACTGATGCTGTGATTCAAAGGGAATGGTGTCCAGCCGGGGAAATTGTTTCCTTGTTTTTTCAATATCCAGCCCGCCCTTGGCCGCAGCGGCCAGCAGCGCTCCTTCGGTGGGATTACCCTGAACCTGCCAGGTGTCGCCTTCTTTGACCAATCGGCTGTCGTTACAGAGAACACCCGCCCGCAGACATGCCGCAAGTGCGGTTGCAAGGTCTGCTTCCCGGGCGCCTGCCGTTTTTTTCTCCGTTTCGTCGATCCTGACAATCCTTCCCAGGGGCGCATATCCGGCACCGCTGACTTCATAATGAACACCACCGCTGCGAATCACCTGCACCGTCATCTGGTTTTCCGTCAGAGTTCCTGTTTTATCCGAACAGATCACTGTGGTGCTGCCCAGGGTTTCCACGGCCGGAAGTTTACGGATAATCGCCCGGCGCTTTGCCATCCGGGCAACGCCAATGGCAAGGGTAATGGTGACTGCGGCGGGCAGCCCTTCGGGAATGGCACCCACGGCCAGGGCCACGGCAGCCATGAACATATCAAAAGGAGTCTGGCCGCGCATGAGGCCAACGGCCACGGTTATGCCGGAAAGAAGGAGGATGGCATAGAGAAGAATGCGACTGAAATGGGAGATCTTTTTTGTCAGCGGGGTGGCAAGATCCTGGGCCGAAGAAATAAGATCGGATATACGGCCGACTTCTGTTCGGTTGCCGGTTGCCGTCACAATACCGGTTGCACGACCAAAGGTAACCATGGAGGAAGCATAGGCCATATTGCTTCGTTCGGCCAACATGGTATTTTCGGCAAGCGGTCGGGTTCCTTTTTCAACGGCAACCGATTCACCGGTCAGGGAAGATTCATCGATCTGCAGGTCTTTGCATTCCAGGATACGCAGGTCAGCGGGAACTTTATCCCCGGCCTGCAAATAAACAATATCTCCTGGAACCAGCGCCGAGGATTCAATGCGAAGTTTTTCGCCGTCCCGTAGAACCGTAGCGGCCGACACCATGGTGTCAGCCAGGGTCTTCAGCGCGTTTTCCGCCTTTGCCTCCTGAATATATCCGATAAGGCCATTGACTATAACAACACCGAGAATGACCCCGGAATCCACCCATTCCTTCAAAAGCGCGGTGATAACGGTCGCACCAAGAAGAATGTAAATCAACGGCTGGTGAAACTGAAACAGAAGGCGTAACCATGCGGGTTTACCAACATGGGCGGTTAGTTTATTGGGACCGATTTTTTGTTGCAGAGCAGCGGCCTCCTCACTGCTCAATCCTGACTGCAGATTACCGTGTAAGCGGCTGAGGGTTTCATTGGTGGATAGAGAGTGCCAGGCGGTGTTTGATTCCTTCATCGGTGCGCATCCCTTTAAGCAATTGATTGCATCTACCTGAACGTATAAAAGCACCTGTTAATATATCCGAATGAGCACCTCTGTAAACAACAGTTATATCTTTTAATCAAAAATCAACCCGGCATGATCGAATATACCCCTGCCGGGTTTGCACGAGTTATATTTCGGATCAGGCCGCCTGTTCGGAACTGCAGCTGATGGAGGCCGGATCCTGTTTGAGCGCGGTCATCACCGTGGAGAGTTCAATCAAAACGCCAAGCCCCTCCTGCACTTCCGGTCTTCGGAGGGCCGATATCATTCCGAATACTCCGCGTACAGGTTCCACCTGCCCGAAATCGAC
>CAZURY010000467.1:0-2160 GCA_964623145.1 uncultured Desulfobulbus sp.
GGCCACCGCTACAGCCATGTGCGTATACTCTTCATGGTCATAGCCGTGAATGTCATCGGCGTCAAGTTCATTTTTTGCCAGTTCATAATCAAGAAGAACCCTGGTGCCTGATCCTGCCTGACGGTTGATAAAGCGAACATTGCCCTGGATCAGGTCTGTAATGGATTTAATTTTTTTTGGATTGCCCTTTTGCACGATAAATCCCTGCATGCGATGGACCAGGGTGATCAGGCTTACCTCTCTGTCGGGCAGGTACCTGGTAATATAGCTGGTATTGTGGTCGCCGGTAGCAGGATCAAGCAGGTGTGAGCCGGCGACATGGGTCATGTTGTTTTTTATGGCCATGATACCGCCCAGGGAACCGACATGGGTGGAGGCCAGCGGATAGGCCGGGATGGACTTTTTCAGAAAATCATGCAGCAGATCAAGGCAGAGGTCGTGACTGCCGGTGCAGAGAATGGTTTTGGCAATGGTTGTCTGTGGTCGCAGCAGTTCCACGGTTACCCGGCTGTTACCTGTTTCTCCCTCGGAATGGGCTGCAATGGTCAGCATGGAGTTGGCCCGGGTGAGGGTGGTGATGGCGCCGGCGCCCTTTTTCAGGGGTACGGTAACAAAATGATCATCAATTTTACCGGTAATCATGCGACGAAATTCCTCTATCCCTCCCCGGGAGGGAACATCACGGGCAAGAACAGCGGAAACACAGGGCGCCGGTTCGATATCCATTCCCTGCATCCTGGCCAGCAGGGGCAGTCCAAACTGCTCAAAAGAGATAATGGCGGAAACAGGATAGCCGGGGTTGCCCATGACCGGCTTGCCATCCACAATTCCAAGGATTGTCGGCTTGCCGGGCATAATGGTTACACCATGGACCAGCACCTCGCCAAGTTCCTCAATGACGCGTACTGTGTAGTCTGCGCTGCCGGCAGATGATCCGGCATTAAGAACGATCAGATCAGCCTCGGAGGCGACCGCCTGCTGCAGATGGTGTTTAATAGTGGCAAAGTCATCGGGAATTATGGGTTTGACGGTAACGACGGCGCCTGTCTGTTCGGCAAGTCCGGCCAGCACCGCTGAATTTGATTCAATGGTCTTGCCCGGCGGCGGGGCCTGGGCCGAATCTTCCAGGTGCACAAGTTCGCTGCCGGTGGGAATAATGGTCACCCGGGGTTGTTTATGTACCCAGACCCTGGGACAGCCGGCAGTGAGCAGAGCAGCCATATCCGGCGGCGTGATTTTATGATGGCTGGGAAAGAGAAGCTCCGTGGCCACAATATCTTCGCCCACCTTGCGTACATGCTGCCAGGGATACACCGGAGCCCGGATGGTACCCCTGCTGCCGTCATCATTGATAATGATGTTTTCGATCATGATGACCGCATTTTTATCCTGGGGCAAAGGGTGGCCGGTATTAATCATGACCGCCTGGCCCGCGGTGATATCCAGAGTAACCGGAGTATCGTCGGACGCCCCGAATGTATCTTCAGCCCGGACGGCAAGACCATCCATGGCGGCTGAATGAAATAAAGGCGAGGAAAGGCGGGCGCTGACGGGTCGGGACGTGACCCGGCCGCCTGCCTCTCCGGCAGGAATCTCTTCTTCAGCGGTGAGATGGTTGTGAAACCGTCCGAAAAAGAGGGCCTGTGCCTCCCTGCGTGAGTGCATGTTGAGATATATTTTACGTTTCATCATCATTGACTAAGCGAGTTGCTGATACATAATATAGGCATCAACAAGCCCATGTTCCGTATGATTAAAGGCTTTTGGAATAGTGCCGATACGGGAAAAGCCAAGCTTTTGCCAGAGATGCACGGCCGTGGTATTGGTGGAGACGACCAGGTTAAACTGCATGGCCAAAAAGCCGAGTTCGCGGGCAGTATCCATTGAATGCAGGCAGAGCATCCGGCCCAGGCCGCGCCTTCTGGCCTTCTGCGCCACCATGTAACCGCAATTACAGATATGGGCGCCCAGTTCAGGCTGGTTGGCTTTGATATAATAGGTACCCAGGGTTTGTCTATTTTCCTGTAGAATATAGGTGGATTGCGGTACTTCCATCCAGATATGACGAGCCTGTTTTTCACTGGTTGCCGGGTCATAGGGATAGGTTGTACCGGCTCTAACAATGGATTGGAAGATCGGCCAGATATTCTCGAAATCAGC
>CAZURY010000468.1:0-2158 GCA_964623145.1 uncultured Desulfobulbus sp.
TAACGGTTTATTCTATCGCAATCCCGCAGCTTTCATATTTTTTTAATTTGCGCCATAGAGAGACTCTATCTATACCAAGTATTTTAGCGGCCCTGGTCTTATTGCCGCCGGTTCGAGAAAGGACAGCCAGGATATAATTTTGTTCATGCTCGGCAAGTGTTATTGCCGGGTAGGCCTCTTCACGAAGAGGTGGAATAAGCATTGTTCCGGGGTGATCAAGTTCGGGTGGTAGATGATAAGGCTGGATTTCCTGTTGCCGGCACATGGCCACCGAGCGTTCAATAATGTTCTTCAGTTCACGTACATTGCCGGGATAGTCATACGTTAGAAGGATGTCCAGCGCTTCGGGAGAAATGCTTTTCACCTTCTGGTCAGGGGACAGGAATTTAGCGAGAAAGTATTGAATCAGCAGGGGAATATCATCTCTTCGCCAGCGCAGGGGCGGGATTTCCAGGGAGACAACATTTATCCGATAAAAGAGATCCTGACGGAAATTTTTCTTTTTCACCTCTTCAAGTAAATCACGGTTTGTTGCAGCAAGTATTCTGACATCTACGTCAATCTGCCGGGTTCCACCAACCCGCATTATTTTCTTTTCCTGGAGGACACGGAGAAGTCTTGCCTGCATGCTCATTGGCATTTCGCCGATTTCATCAAGAAGAATGGTGCCTTTGTTTGCTGATTCAAACAGGCCGGTACGAAATTTACTGGCCCCGGTGAATGCCTCTTTTTCGTGACCGAACAGTTCATTGAGCATGAGTTCTTCGGTCAGGGCGCTGCAGTTTATAGGGAGGAAGCGGTCATCGGCCCTCTGGCTGAGAGCATGGATCGTCGATGCCACCAGCTCTTTACCTGTCCCTGTTTCACCACTTATCAACACGTTACAGTCAAGTTGGGCGATTTCGGCAATGTCTGTTTTCAACTGCACAATGGCAGGGGTTTTCCCGATAAACTGGATGCCTCTTTCCTGACTGATCTGCCGATGCTGCTTGCGTATTTCACGGCGAATCATGGTTTTTTCCAAGGCTTTATTGACAAGATTAAAAAATTGTTTATTGGAAAACGGGCGGGAAAGGTAGGAAAAAGCGCCTGCCATCATAGCATTTACAGCTGATTCAACAGTTGCCTGGTCCGACACTATTATGACTTCAAGGTCAGGCCGCAGGCACCTGGCCTGCTGCATCAACAAAATACCTGTGATATCGATTAGGTCCGGGACGGTAAACAAAATGTGGAAATGAGTTTTTTTGAGTTCTTCAAGGGCGGCTGTCCCGCTTGCTGTACCAAATGTCTGGTATCCATCCCCTTCAAGAAGACGGCATATATCCCTTTGCCCGATGTCATTGGCATCGACGACCAGGATACGAATATTTCTTTTATGTTGAGCCATAAATGAGCATGTTACTAAATGCAACGCTGTTGCATTTAGTAACAATGGAGAAGTGGGTGTATTGATTTTGCTGAATGTTGATATCAGGCGAATATAATTACATTTTATGTGGTTTGACAAGATTAAATCGAGATGAAAGGTGATTAATTGTTGCAAAGTGTAACGCATAGTCGGTTGTTTTGAAGTTGCATCTTCAGCTTTGTCCATGTAACTTACTGTAAATATTGGTTTAAATAATAAACAGAGAACTGGTACGCTTACTGCTTTTACAAAGAGTTGAGTATGTTTTTCATTTTACTGTTGGAAAATAATGCACCTGCCCATCCATGAATAGAGAAACACCAAAATTACTTGTTGTAGCCGGTACAACCATGACATCCGAACTCGCCAGGTATGCCCTCAAGGTTGCTGTCCGACTTGATCTGGAAATTATTGTCCTCTTTATTGTGGATAAGCAATTGAATAAAGAGGATATCCATGAGTATCAGCAGGCCCGTGCAAAGTTTGAAAAAATGATAGAGAAAGAAATGGCTGAGTTCTCCGCCCTTGCATGGAGGTCTGCAGTAAAGGTAACAACGGTTGTTGACGAGGATGACAGGGAGCTGGCCATATCCAAGATTAAACAGCAGGAGCCTGAAATTCGGATTGTTCTGTCGGCAACCAGCAGAAAACAATTGAATGAAGATTTCGGAAATGGTCATCCCCGTTTAACGGTTATACGAAGGGAATAAAAAACTAATTCGAAAATATAAATAAGGTATTCTTTTA
>CAZURY010000469.1:0-2158 GCA_964623145.1 uncultured Desulfobulbus sp.
CGGGTAAGCGAGCTCGAAGTCTTCACTTCGTTCCGCTTATCTGCGAGACTCCGGGAGATCGGGCAAAAAGAACATTTCCGGACGACTTCTTACTGTTGTCTGCTGGATGTGTTTATCACCCCTGTTCTTCTTTGGTAACGAGTCAGTGTATGTTAAACGGATTTGGCTGTTGCCTTTTCCGGCCGTCCATAATCACCATTGCAATTAATCATTAATCATCGATTCTTCAAACAACAGTTTGAAGAAAGGCACAACTGTTTACATTGCCTGAATCTTTCGTTATTACGTCCAGTCAAATAGGTCTGCGTCTGGATCATTTTCTTGTTCGCCGCTTTCCCGATTTTTCCCGGTCCGCCCTGGGTCGATTGATCCGAACCGGGCATATGCTTGTGAATGGTTCTCCTGTTAAACCAGGCTATAAACTCCGGGAAAATGATTATATTTCGTGCCGTTTCCCTCCACCCGAGCCAACGAATCTGCAAGCGCAAAAGATTGACTTCAACCTTTTGTTTGAGGATGAGGAAATTCTGGTGATTGACAAACCTGCCGGGCTGGTTGTTCATCCCGGGGACGGGCATAATTCCGGAACCCTGGTAAACGGCTTGCTTTACCATTGTAATTCCCTGCCTGGAAATGACACCGTCCGTCCTGGAATTGTCCACCGCCTCGATAAGGATACGTCCGGCATTATGGTGGTTGCCAAGACTGAACGAGCCCTTAAAAATCTTGGTGAAAGTTTCAAGAACAGATGTGTTTCCAAAACCTATCATGCGATTTTGCTTCGCTCCCCCGGCAAAGAGCATGGGCGTCTGGTCGCCGCCATTGGGCGGCATCCTGTGAACAGGAAGAAGATGGCCATTCGACCCGGGACCGGTCGCCATGCGGTCACGAACTGGAAGGTACTGTTTGCATGGCCTGGTTTTTGTTTTGTTGAGATTGACCTCGAAACCGGCCGTACTCATCAAATACGGGTGCACATGGCATCTCTTGGCTCGCCGGTTGTCGGGGATAGATTGTATGGCGGTCGAGTACAATCAGGTTTCGAACCTCCTGTTACCCGGCAACTTTTACATGCGTCAACTCTGTGTTTTCCGCATCCGGTTTCAAGAAAACCCATGCAATTCACAGCTCCCCTGCCTGTTGATATGGAACAGGTTCAAACCCAGCTTGACCAGCGGTATTGCTGAAATATGCTTATAGGAATAACAGGGGGGATTTGTTCGGGGAAAAGCAGGGTAGCTGCATACTGGTCGCGTACTTTTCAGATCCCATGTATTGATCTTGATAGCATATGCCGCGAGATCCTTTGTAAAGGGCAGCCAGGTTGGCTGGCTTTGGAAAAACGATATGGTAATCGTTTTTTCAAAGAAGATGGACAACTTGATAGAAAGGGCTTTCGTGCCACTCTTTTTAATGATCAGACATTGCGCAGGGAGGTTGATTCATTACTCCATCCACTTGCCGGGTCGCGCATGCGTACCCAGTACTTACCGTTAAAGCAACAGGTTGTCCTGGTGGAAGTTCCGCTGCTTTTTGAAGCCGGCTGGCAAGATGAAGTTGATCGCATTGTCGTTGTCTATGCTACTCGACAAACCAGACACGCAAGAATTATTATGCGTGACCAGGTGAGTAGTGGCGAGGCTGAGCAGACTCTTTCCATTCAATGGCCACTCAGGCAAAAAATAATGGCTGCCGACCATGTTGTGGACAATAGTGGTTCATGGATAAACACATGCCTGCAGATTATCAACCTTGGGCGATTATATTCGCCTCTGCCATAGAGAAGATATACTTAGCTTTTGTTTTGTAGATTTTTTTTGTTTTGTAGAAAATACTTGACATGCAACTGTTAAGCAAATATTTAAGCTATAGAGGAGGCATGTCGCGGAGCATCGACGGCGGACACTGGTTATTTTTTCGAGCAACTGATCTTTTTCAAGGCAAAAGCATACAAACACCTCGAGATTTCAGCTTTATATTCTCAACCGTTATAATTTCAAGGCACTTTCAGCCAGAATTATTCAATAAATAAAACGATTGGCATATAGTATCGACAGCTTTCAACTGTTGTATCTCCAAGGATATCGTAAGTGGTCAGGGGCACCACATATTCGCACGGTCACGACTTGCCGTATAGAGGGGCTATCGGAGTCTCGCA
>CAZURY010000470.1:0-2153 GCA_964623145.1 uncultured Desulfobulbus sp.
GAGGGGCGGCAGGTGCGGGATTTGTTTCTGCTGGCCCGGAAAAATCTTGCCGAGACCAAGGCGGGAAAGCCCTATCTCTCCTTGACTTTGATGGATAAAAGCGGGGAAATTGAGGCCAGGGTCTGGGAAAATGCCCGTACTCTTGACAGCGCCGCCGAGGTGGGAGACGTCGTTTGGGTACTGGCAATGGCCAAATCCTATAAAAACCAGGTGCAGCTTACGGTTTCCAGCTTGCAACGGGCTGAAAAAGCGCAAATTTCCCTTGCTGATTTTATGCCGGCAAGTAAGCGCTCCACCAGTGATATGCGGCAGGAGCTGGCCGCTCTGATTGCTTCCGTGTCGGATAAGGGATTGCGTTGCCTGCTGGAACAGCTTTTTTGCGGGGATTTGCTGGAACAGTTCTGCCTGGCGCCGGCAGCCAAGAAAATGCATCATGCCTATATCGGCGGTCTGCTTGAGCATACCCTCTCCGTTACCGGCATGGCGGAAAAAACAACGGCGCACTATCCCGGACTTGATCGTGACCTGCTGGTTGCCGGCGCCCTTGTCCACGACATTGCCAAGACGAAAGAGTTCAGTTACAACTCCCTGCCCTTTGACTATACGGATTGCGGCCGGCTTCTGGGACACCTTGTGCTCGGGGTGGAAATGATCCGAGAAGCAGCTCGGGATATTCGTGAATTGACCAGCCGGCGAGTGGATGCCCTGGCCCATCTTGTGCTCAGCCATCATGGACGGCATGAGTTCGGGGCGCCTGTCCTGCCCATGACGCCCGAGGCCATTCTACTGCACCATCTGGACGATATGGATGCCAAGATGAACTATATAGACCAGTTAAGGGAGAAACAGGAAGAATCCGGATGGACCGATTTTCAACGTCCCCTGGAACGTTTTCTTTACCTGCAGCCTTTTGACGGAGCCGAATTTCAGGAAACTTCCCAAATGGCTGCTACGGAAACAGCTGCGGCATCAAGTATCCGTCCTGAAAAACAAACACGATCTAAAGAAGACAGATCTGCGGCCGGTCGGCAACAGAGTCTGTTTTCGGCCATGGCAAATCCCGGCAAACCGGAAACCTGAATTTAGGTGAAAGGTAAACAGATCGTTATGTTCGACCATATATCCTCTGTGAGTCTTCTTTTTCCGGATTGAAATAATGTTTTCCAGTATTACAGGGCACAATCGACCGCTGCGGTTTCTGAGCCGGATCATGGAAAGTGGCCGCCTGGGACACGCCTATCTCTTCCTTGGACCCGATGGAGTCGGCAAGGCAACGGTGGCCAGAGCCATGGCGGCGAGCCTGCTCTGCACCGATCGCGAGGGACTTGCACCTTGCGGCGGATGTTCCGGCTGTCTCCAGTTTTTTTCGGGCAATCACCCGGATTTTATACATATTTTCCCGGAAGGGGCATCAATTAAAATTGCCCGCATACGGTCATTAAAAAAACAGCTTGCCTTTCCCCCTTTTTCCGGGGGTATACGGGTTGTTTTACTGGAAGAGGCACAATCCATGCGCCGGGAGGCGGGCAACAGTCTGCTTAAACTTCTTGAGGAGCCGCCGCCGGATAATATTTTTTTTCTTATTGCCTCGGATGCCGAACCTGTCCTCTCCACGATCCTTTCCCGTTGTCAAACAGTTAATTTTGGGTCCCTTGCCGATGATCTTACCGCAGATATTATCGGCCAACTCTCTCCGGAACTGGACCGGAATCAAGCCCTGACCCTGGCCCGAATATCCGGAGGAGCGCCGGGCAAGGCCCTGGCCCTTGATGCGGGTGGCGCTCCGGCGCTGTTTGAGCGGATTGTTGGAGCGCTGGTTGATCGACAGGGTGACGAACCGGTAATGATTGAAGATGCCCTTTTGCTGGCTGCCGATATGGCGGCGCTGAAAGGAGAGGTTGAACTTCTTTTTGATCTTTTGAAAATGCTTTTCCGGGATGCGCTCGTTTTGAGCCTGGATGGGAAACAATCTATCGGCAGTACGGATACCGGTATAAAAGAACTTGCGCGTATAAGAGAACGCTGGAACTTGTCTCAGCTTTCTGATAAGATGAACGCCGTTGAGTATGCTGAAAAGGCCTTGGCGAGAAATTGCAATCGGGGGTTGATCTGTGACGTGCTGATGTTGCAGTTATTGACCGGGGCCAGGCCGT
>CAZURY010000471.1:0-2148 GCA_964623145.1 uncultured Desulfobulbus sp.
ATCAAGGGGCAGGCCATAATCTTCCGACACCTCCCGGATGCGGTCGGCAAGGGGGGCCAGCTTTTCATTTCTATCCATTGCCAGGGCAATGTTTTCCGTCACCGTCAGGGTCTCAAAGAGGGAGAAATGCTGGAAGACCATGCCGATACCAAGTTTTCTGGCATGGGCCGGGTTTTCGATGATAACCGGTTTGCCGTTCCAGAGGATCTTTCCCCTGTCCGGTTTAACCACCCCGTAAATTGCCTTCATGAGCGTGCTCTTGCCGGCGCCGTTTTCTCCGAGCACCGCATGAATTTCGCCCGGATATATGCGCAGGTTGATGGAATCATTGGCAATGACCGAGGGATAGATTTTGGTCATTCCCTGCAGCTCAAGACGGGGTGTGTTGTTCATCAGCTCTTCCCGGCCTCTGGTTGTCGTTCATGGACCAGGCGGCCGGCCACATAGGTGGCGGCAATTGCTCTGTCGTCACCAAGGATCATGAGGGCAAAGAGCAGCTCCTCAATAGTCGTTGTTTTTTGGTTCCGCATGGTTAGAAGTTTTGTCGCGTTGGGATCAAGCACAACAAAATCCGCCTCCTTACCAGGGGTAAAATTACCGAGCAGATGATCAAGGCGCAGCGCCCTGGCTCCACCAAGGGTTGTTAGATACAGCGCCTCGGTTGCCGAAAGATTTTGCTGCTGCAATTGCAGCACCTTGTAGGCCTCACTCGCGGTCTGCAACATGTTCATGGAGGTGCCGCCGCCGACATCGGTGGCCAGGCCGACTTTTACTCCTTTTTTACGGGCACGCTGCAAGTTGAACAGGCCGCTTCCCAGGAAAAGGTTGGAGGTCGGGCAGAAGGCAATGGCCGAATCCGTTGCCTGCAGACAACTCCATTCATCGTCTTCCAGGTGGATGCAATGGGCAAAGACGCTCCTCTCCCCGGTAAGGCCATGATGATGATAGACATCAAGATAATTCTTCCGCTCCGGAAACAGTTGCCGCACCCATTTTATTTCTTCTTTATTTTCAGTAAGATGGGTCTGGATATAGATATCCGGGTATTCCCGTTTGAGTTTGCCGGCAAGCGTCAGTTGTACGTTCGTGGACGTGGGCGCAAACCGGGGGGTAACGGCATACAGCAACCGGCCGCGTTTATGCCATTTATCAATCAGGGTCTTGCTCTCCTGGTAGCCGGATTCCGGGGTGTCCAGCAGGTCTGTCGGCGCATTACGATCCATCAGCACCTTACCGGCGATAAGGCGCATATTTTTTTTTGCGGCAGCCGTGAACAGGGCATGGACGGACTGCGGATGGACCGTGCAGAAAACCATGGCCGTGGTCGTGCCGTTTCGCAGCAGCTCACCAATAAAAAAATCAGCCATCTTTTCGGCATATTGTTCATCCCCATAACGCGTTTCGGCCGGGAAGGCATAATTTTCCAGCCATTGCAGCAGTTGCTCGCCATGGGAGCCGATGATTTCCATCTGGGGAAAATGAATATGGGTATCAATAAAACCGGGCACGAGCAGCTTGTCGCCAAGGTCAAGGATTGGACAGGATTCCGGCAGATTTTTTTGTTCCTCCTCCCAGGCGCCGAACCTTGAAATCGTCCCGTTGCGCACAAGTAACAGACCGTCTTTGTGCCGTCGCAGACGCAAGCGTGCCGGATCATCCGCGCATTCCGGTATATCGAGGAATTGGCCGCGTATGGCAAGATGGTCGTTCATTCTTTCAGCGCTTTTTCGGCGGCATTGATGATGGTCTGGTAGCCGGTACAGCGGCAGAGATTGCCGGCATGTGCTTTTTTCATCTCCTCACGGGAGATATCCTTTCCTTTGTTCTGTTCCACAAAGGCCGTGGTGGCCATGATGAGTCCCGGCGTGCAAAAGCCGCACTGCACCGCGCCTTCCTCCACGTAGGCATGCTGGACGGTCGAGAGTTGGCCGTCCCGGCATTCGCCCTCTGCTGTCCGAATCGTTTTCTTATCCGCCCAGAGAGCCAGGTACAGACAGGAATCAACGGCAATATCATCGACCAGCACTGTGCAGGCCCCGCATTCACCAACACCACACCCCTGTTTGACGCTGGTATAGCCAAGCTCCCGCAGTAGTTCCATCAGCGATTTGCGCACATCCACCGGTAGTTCATATTTTTTGCCGTTTA
>CAZURY010000472.1:0-2146 GCA_964623145.1 uncultured Desulfobulbus sp.
GGTAAGCGAGCTTGCGAGACTCCGGGTAAGCGAGCTCGAAGTCTTCACTTCGTTCCGCTTATCTGCGAGACTCCGGGAGATCGGGCAAAAAGAACATTTCCGGACGACTTCTTACTGTTGTCTGCTGGATGTGTTTATCACCCCTGTTCTTCTTTGGTAACGAGTCAGTGTATGTTAAACGGATTTGGCTGTTGCCTTTTCCGGCCGTCCATAATCACCATTGCAATTAATCATTAATCATCGATTCTTCAAACAACAGTTTGAAGAAAGGCACAACTGTTTACATTGCCTGAATCTTTCGTTATTACGTCCAGTCAAATAGGTCTGCGTCTGGATCATTTTCTTGTTCGCCGCTTTCCCGATTTTTCCCGGTCCGCCCTGGGTCGATTGATCCGAACCGGGCATATGCTTGTGAATGGTTCTCCTGTTAAACCAGGCTATAAACTCCGGGAAAATGATTATATTTCGTGCCGTTTCCCTCCACCCGAGCCAACGAATCTGCAAGCGCAAAAGATTGACTTCAACCTTTTGTTTGAGGATGAGGAAATTCTGGTGATTGACAAACCTGCCGGGCTGGTTGTTCATCCCGGGGACGGGCATAATTCCGGAACCCTGGTAAACGGCTTGCTTTACCATTGTAATTCCCTGCCTGGAAATGACACCGTCCGTCCTGGAATTGTCCACCGCCTCGATAAGGATACGTCCGGCATTATGGTGGTTGCCAAGACTGAACGAGCCCTTAAAAATCTTGGTGAAAGTTTCAAGAACAGATGTGTTTCCAAAACCTATCATGCGATTTTGCTTCGCTCCCCCGGCAAAGAGCATGGGCGTCTGGTCGCCGCCATTGGGCGGCATCCTGTGAACAGGAAGAAGATGGCCATTCGACCCGGGACCGGTCGCCATGCGGTCACGAACTGGAAGGTACTGTTTGCATGGCCTGGTTTTTGTTTTGTTGAGATTGACCTCGAAACCGGCCGTACTCATCAAATACGGGTGCACATGGCATCTCTTGGCTCGCCGGTTGTCGGGGATAGATTGTATGGCGGTCGAGTACAATCAGGTTTCGAACCTCCTGTTACCCGGCAACTTTTACATGCGTCAACTCTGTGTTTTCCGCATCCGGTTTCAAGAAAACCCATGCAATTCACAGCTCCCCTGCCTGTTGATATGGAACAGGTTCAAACCCAGCTTGACCAGCGGTATTGCTGAAATATGCTTATAGGAATAACAGGGGGGATTTGTTCGGGGAAAAGCAGGGTAGCTGCATACTGGTCGCGTACTTTTCAGATCCCATGTATTGATCTTGATAGCATATGCCGCGAGATCCTTTGTAAAGGGCAGCCAGGTTGGCTGGCTTTGGAAAAACGATATGGTAATCGTTTTTTCAAAGAAGATGGACAACTTGATAGAAAGGGCTTTCGTGCCACTCTTTTTAATGATCAGACATTGCGCAGGGAGGTTGATTCATTACTCCATCCACTTGCCGGGTCGCGCATGCGTACCCAGTACTTACCGTTAAAGCAACAGGTTGTCCTGGTGGAAGTTCCGCTGCTTTTTGAAGCCGGCTGGCAAGATGAAGTTGATCGCATTGTCGTTGTCTATGCTACTCGACAAACCAGACACGCAAGAATTATTATGCGTGACCAGGTGAGTAGTGGCGAGGCTGAGCAGACTCTTTCCATTCAATGGCCACTCAGGCAAAAAATAATGGCTGCCGACCATGTTGTGGACAATAGTGGTTCATGGATAAACACATGCCTGCAGATTATCAACCTTGGGCGATTATATTCGCCTCTGCCATAGAGAAGATATACTTAGCTTTTGTTTTGTAGATTTTTTTTGTTTTGTAGAAAATACTTGACATGCAACTGTTAAGCAAATATTTAAGCTATAGAGGAGGCATGTCGCGGAGCATCGACGGCGGACACTGGTTATTTTTTCGAGCAACTGATCTTTTTCAAGGCAAAAGCATACAAACACCTCGAGATTTCAGCTTTATATTCTCAACCGTTATAATTTCAAGGCACTTTCAGCCAGAATTATTCAATAAATAAAACGATTGGCATATAGTATCGACAGCTTTCAACTGTTGTATCTCCAAGGATATCGTAAGTGGTCAGGGGCACCACATATTCGCACGGTCACG
>CAZURY010000473.1:0-2141 GCA_964623145.1 uncultured Desulfobulbus sp.
GGATTTTTTTTTGAGTCCTTTTTTATTTCCACAAAACGTCAGATAGTATAGTTTACCTAACTTGAGCGATTCACCCCATCCGGAGTCTCGCAGATAAGCGGAACGTAGTGAAGACTCCGGGTAAGCGTAGACTCCGAGCGGCCTGCTGCAGATGAGCGGCGACCTTGAAGTCTGAAAATGTCGGAGATTCAGCTTTTCGTGACGACCTTTATAAAACAGGCTGGTTAAAACCACTACTTCGAGAAAATGATGAATGGTGCGGAATTACTTGTACAGGCATTAGAGAATGAAGGGGTTAGCTATATATTCGGCATCCCTGGAGAAGAAAATCTTGCTTTTGTTGAAGCCCTGCGTACTTCAAAGATAGAGCTCATTCTCACCAGGCATGAACAGGCTGCCGGTTTTATGGCAGCCACCTATGGACGGCTTACAGGCAAACCCGGAATCTGCCTTGCAACACTTGGCCCCGGGGCCACCAATTTTGTTACCAGTGTTTCCCATGCCCTGCTTGGAGGAATGCCCTGTCTGTTCATCACCGGACAAAAACCGATAAAAAAATCCAAACAAGGCCGGTTCCAGATTATTGACGTGGTTCGAATGATGGAACCTATTACAAAAATGACCCGACAGATTGTCGGCGCAGACTCTATTCCTTCACTTGTCCGGCAAGCCTTTCGAGTGGCCATCCAGGAAAAATGCGGACCGGTGCACCTGGAACTACCCGAGGACATTGCCGCCGAAACAACAAGCGCCTCTGTTTTCCCTGTTACCAGGATTACCAACCCCCAGGTTTCAAAAGCAGTCATTACCGACACCATCCCGATCCTTCAGCAGGCGAAAAATCCCCTGCTGCTGATTGCTGCAGCTGCCAATCGCAGGCGAACCTGCAGGGCAATCGAGGATTTTATTGAACGAACGGGAATCTTTTTTTTCAGCACCCAGATGGGCAAAGGTGTAGTCAATGAATACCATCAACGCTGCCTTGGCACAGCCGCCCTCTCAGACAGCGATTACCTGCATTGCGCCATTGCCCGGGCTGATGTTATTTTGAATGTTGGCCATGATGTGGTGGAAAAACCCCCGTTTTTCATGACCAGAAATGGTGTCCAGGTCATTCACATCAATTATTTCAGCGCCATCATTGACAATGTTTATTTCCCGCAACACGAGCTTATCGGAGACATTAGCCACACCATGCGTGGGTTAGCCTCCCGTATCCAACCTGATTCCCTTGCCGGCAGCGGCTATTTTTCGCGGGTAAAAAAAGAAATCGAAAAAAATATTTTCCAGCGTCACCAGGACAATTCATTTCCCTGCAGCCCGCAAAAACTTGTCTCCGTTATCAGGGAGAACATACCTGAAGACTCGATTCTCTCCTTGGACAACGGCATGTATAAAATATGGTTTGCCAGAAATTACAAGGCTACCAACCCCTCCTCCATACTGCTTGATAATGCTTTGGCCACCATGGGAGCCGGACTTCCTGTTGCGATTGCCGCAAAAATGCTGCATCCTGAAAAAAAAGTAGTGGCTATTTGCGGGGATGGCGGCTTCATGATGAACTCTCAGGAACTTGAAACAGCAATTCGCCTGCAACTTGACCTTATTATTCTCTTATTGCGTGATGATGCCCTGGGCATGATCCGCTGGAAACAAGCCTGCATGAATCTCCCCGATTTTGGACTGGAATTCGGCAATCCTGACTTTGTGCAGTATGCCAAAAGTTACGGCGCCCATGGTCATCGAATATACCGACAGGAAGAACTGACGCCAACCTTGCTGGAATGCCTCGAAACCCCCGGTGTACACCTCATTGATATCCCGATCAATTATTCAGAAAACACATCTGTTCTCATTGATGAACTGAAGAAAAAAACATGCCTCTTGTAATTCTCCAACATGGCTTCCATATCTCAGGTAATTCATGGAGGGTTGAAGAAAAAATTATTGTCAGAAGAATTTGATATACTTTGTGGTTGATACAAGAGGAGGGAGCTAAATGGATGCATATTTTTTATGGCCTTTGTACCGGCGCAGAAACTTAAAAAGCAGAATTAAAAATTTTTCAAAACCCTGAATCCTGCCGCTTTTTCTTTTTTACAAGCCAAAACAGTCCATTATTACTATGGGTAATTATACCC
>CAZURY010000474.1:0-2140 GCA_964623145.1 uncultured Desulfobulbus sp.
GAGGGCAAGTGGCTGTTTTCTTCCTTTGCTGTGGTCGAATTTGTTGAAAGGTAAGATATGCTGAATTTGTAAAAACATGCTGTTTCGTCATTATCGAGCATAGTTCGCTTTGTAGCTGATGCTTCCGCAGATGCCTTTTTTCACGGAAAGTACGGTTAAAATATCGTTAGCTGATGTTGCCGACATCAGGTTGATTGTATTCCACCGCAACCTTTTTGCCATGTGCGACAAAATGCCACATTACTTTTTTTCAGTTTTCGATTAAGGTTATCAGATATGAGTAATTCTTATTTGCCCGTTTGTGGTGTAAGTGGTCTGCAGGCTGCAGGAACTGCTTTACAGGAAAGAAAATCAATAACCCAAGGAGGTAACGATGAAAACAGGAATAAAAACAGGATTGACTGCAGGTGCATTCTGGCTGGCCATAGGCGGGGTGGCCTTTGCCGGCGGGGTAATGGATACAGCAAAACAAACCTTTCAGCCGATACCCCATGAAGCACCGGCGATCAAAGGAAATCCGGCCACGCCGGACAAGGTCCAATTGGGCAAAATGTTGTATTTTGAGCCGAGACTTTCTAAAAGTGCTCTGGTCAGTTGCAACTTTTGTCATAATGTAGGTATGGGCGGCGATGACTTTCAGGAAACCGCCACCGGGCATGGCTGGCAGCGGGGACCGAGGAATTCACCCACGGTCCTGAATGCGGTGTTCAACATGGCCCAGTTCTGGGACGGCAGGGCCAAGGATTTGAAAGAGCAGGCCAAAGGCCCGGTCCAGGCCTCGGTTGAGATGAACAACACACCTGAAGGTGCGGTCAAAACACTCAACAGTATGCCCGAGTATAAAGAACTCTTTAAAAAAGCCTTTCCCGGTGAAAAAGATCCGGTTACCTTTGACAACATGGCCGCCGCCATTGAGGTTTTCGAGGCAACCCTGATTACACCGGATTCCAGATTCGACAAATTCCTCCGCGGGGATGCGGGAGCGCTCAACGAGCAGGAACTCAAGGGGCTCTCCCTGTTTATGGACAAGGGCTGCAGTGACTGCCATGGCGGTCTGAACATGGGCGGTGAAGACTACTTTGCCTTTGGGGTTGAAGAACGACCATCGGTTGAAATCATTGCCGGTGACAAGGGTCGCTTCAAGGTGACCGAGTCTGTTGGGGACGAGTATGTATTTAAGGCACCAAGCCTGCGAAACATAGAACTAACCCCGCCATACTTCCACAGCGGCAAGGTCTGGTCGCTCAAGGACGCGATCAAAGTCATGGGAACGTCCCAGATCGGCAGTGAGCTCAATTCTCAGGAAGTCGATGCCATTTATGCCTTCCTCAAGTCAACCACTGGTGTGCAGCCCAAGGTCGAATACCCGATTCTGCCGCCATCAACCGACACCACTCCTCATCCTGTTCTTGACTAAAAGCATATTGCTCTCCGGTCACGGGACAAGCCCGGCTTCTTTCCGATATAGCGGAAAGAAGCCGGACTCGGTTCATCCATTCTATTCTCTACTGTTTCCACTGTTTAAGATCGCTGAAAAGTCAGCTAAAAAAAATCCGAGTTACCCTAGACCCGCACGGGAGAATTCTGAGAGCAAAAGTCGGAGCGCCCACCGTCCGGTAGCAAAAAATATGACCCTTCCACTAAAGCAGAAAAGGGATGCATACGGAAAATTCAGAAGAAAATTCTGGGGACATAATGCTTAATTCATAAGTGATAACTTAAAAACCACCAATTTTAGTCGATGGTTGTCGAAATTTTTTACCTTTTTCATTTTCCTTTGTCAAAAAAGTCAACTCTGTTCTCTTGACGTATGTACCACCAAGTCATAGCTTGTAAGTATTCAGCATGTTTTAAGCTGGTAAGCGGCGTAAACGCTAATGGTTTGATGTAAATTTCGAATACATCTACAGGCGATCTCTGCGGGTATTTTCATCCCTGTCCCCTGGCACGCCAGGGCCACCGAATTTTGAAGATGCAATGAAATATCGTACGGAAAACGATTCTATCGGCGAAATCGAGGTACCTGCAGATGCGCTCTATGGTGCACAAACACAGCGGAGTCGGCAAAATTTTCCAATCGGCGGGCAGAAAATGCCCAGGGAAATCATTCAGGCATACCTGATACTCAAAAAAGCCTGTT
>CAZURY010000475.1:0-2133 GCA_964623145.1 uncultured Desulfobulbus sp.
ACAAAAACTGGAGGCAGAAAGAAAAAAACGGATGCAACAACAAATTACAGCAAAAGCACGACGCTCCTCAACACCGCCAAAACGTAGCAGACCAAAACGAACGAGACGACCGACATCACCGAAACCCGGGGGGCCTTACCTGACGATTCCAGATCAGTAAACTGATTTTTGCAACTATTTTAATTTTTCCTCTCTATTTTAACCCCAACTACGGTAACATTATCCAGGCCGCCTGCCTGTATCGCTTTGCCAATGAGTTTGCGTATCAGGCTTGACATGCTCGTCTGTTGTTTTTCCAGAATCTCAGCTATGTCATGGTCGCTGACCATATCCGTCAGGCCATCGGAACAAAGCAGAAAACAATCATTTTCACGGATATGCACTTGGAAAATATCAGGTGCCGCTATACTATTTTGCCCCCCCAGGGCTTTGGTAATTTTATGAGGGTTGTGAATAGCCGGGTCCAGCGAGAGAGGCAGACCTGCCCGGAGAAGCTCATTGGCAACGGAATGATCGTGTGAAACCTGTCCTAATATATTCCCTCGATACAGGTATGCCCTGCTGTCTCCGATATTGCCAATCTCTGCTGTTGCGTTCGGCATGATCTGTAAAGCAACGAGGGTTGTTGCCATTTTCCGGCCTGATTTATCCGACAAACGTAAAATATCTTTTCCAGCACGCTCTATATTACTCGCCAGTCTTGAACCATCCGTGTTGAAACGTCCAGCCAGTTGTCCAAACAGAGTAGAAAACCGACGTGGCTTACCGAAAGCTCCGAGAAGAGACTGCACCGCTGCATGAGAGGCAACTTCACCGGCATCCATGCCTCCTACTCCGTCCGCCACACAAAAGAAAAAATTATCCGGCAATATTCCAAAACAATCCTCATTATGGGTGCGACAAGTACCTGGGTCGGTTGCCCCGGCATACCTGAGCATAAACTTATTGCCAAGCTCAATGCTACCGGTGACTGGTGATACTGTACTGACGAGCTGATTCACCGGATATCAAACATAATTTTTTTTGTGTAAGTGGTATGGCTGTCGGTAAGGGTTATTTCTATTGTATAATTGCCTGCAGATAATCCATGGGGCAGCTCAAAGGTGAGGTAATCCTGCCAGGTTCCATCCGTCGTCCTGAACGGCTTTTCCTGAAGCACCGCCAATAATTTATCCCTCTTGTAAACAGCTATTTTTTCCCTTGGTTGTATTCCTGTGACAGGCACGTTTCTTATGGTATAGGTCCATTCAACGGTTAATTCCCCTCCCCTTGGCGCTACAAGAGGCTTGACTACTGCCGAATCGAATGAGAAAAAATAATCTCCGTTGCCTTCTTTCACATGTTGAGCGACACACCCGGAAATCAACAAAAAAAACAACAAAACATATATGATACGATAATAATGGCGGGCACAACCGACTTTATACATTCTCCCCTCCGATGAAAAAACGCACCAAATAATCAATGAACGGATCTGGTTCCGCTGTCTTTTATTCTAAACCTCAATGAATCGTTCCTGCGTCTTCTCGCTCTGGTATTTCTACGAGAAGTTCCGTAAGAAATACCGGTACTATTTCTATATTTTGATGAACGTAAATTACCTTCCGCTGTTCCAGGTGATGTCAACCGACTGTTATTTTGCATGCCATAGGAAAAAACATTGGAAAAAGCGGTCCCTGTTCTTGGGCGAAAATTCGGCACAGTTGTCGTTCTTTGAAATTCCGTATCTTTTTTTGTAATTACCGGCTTGCTGTCAGCTGTTTTGTTTCCTGCTAACTCAGCCGTTGGCGCATTTTCTGTTTCTGCTGGACCGGGAGAGTCAGTATTCTCCACAATGGGACTATTATCGATATGCTTTTGCTTTACGACCGTCCCAACCGGCTTATTCTCTGATCCCTGAACAACAATATCTCGTTTTTGCTCTGCCGGTGGACGGGGTGTTGGAACTTGCGAGACTTTAACATCCTTATTTTCAGTGGTTACAACGGCTGGAGTATCTTGCGAATTCCAATAAAAAAGTACAAAACCAAGTAGAATGGATATAACTGCAAAGGCAATGATAATTAATTTAGTCCTACTTACTTTCCACGCATCCCTTCTTCGATATGCTGCATTTTTTTCTTTTGAAGAAAG
>CAZURY010000476.1:0-2102 GCA_964623145.1 uncultured Desulfobulbus sp.
TGGCGAAATTCAAAGCAGCGATGAACGCTTCCCTTCTGCTTAAAATCTCTGGGTAGTGTTTGGGCGGTTATTTCCTGCACCTCATAATCGGTAAATAATGTTGGCGCTGGAGTGAATTTTTTGAAATTGGTGGAAAACAGGAGGATACCCTCTCGGGAAAGCCGTCCCATGGCAAGGCGCAGGAGTTCTTCGTGATCATCCTGAACGGAAAATGTCTGCCGCCGGTGTCGATTATTGGAAAAGGTCGGCGGATCGACAAAGATCAGGCCGTACCGCCGGCGTTCTTCTTTTAACCACTGCAGGCAGTCGGCCGCAACGATTGTGTGCAGGGAGCCGCCATAGCCGTTTAATGAAAGATTTGCCAGCGTTCGGGTCAGGTATTTTTCAGAGATGTCCACCGTTGTGGTGGAGGTCGCCCCGTTCATGGCCGCATACACGGTGGCCGAGCCGGTATATCCGTACAGGTTGAGAAAGGTGCGGCCGCGGGCAAGCTCGCCGATGCGGGCCCTGGTTTTGCGATGGTCGAGAAAAAGGCCGGTATCCAGAAAATCCGTGAAGTTGACCAGGAATTCAGCCCCTCCTTCATGGACGACAAAGAGTTTTCCCTCCCTTGTCTTTTTCTGGTACTGGCTCCTTCCCTTCTGCGGTTTCCGTGTTTTGATAAACAATTGGCTGCGTTCAAGGGAAAAGAGTTCGCGGAGGACCTGCAGACCTGTCGTGAACCGCCTTGAGGCCTTTGCCGGATCAATGGATTTCGGCGGGGCATATTCCTGGACATGAACGAATCGTTCATAGATGTCAATGGCCAGATTATATTCCGGCATATCGGCATCATAAAGACGAAAACAGTCAATATTCTTTTCTTTGGCCCAGGGGGTAAGCAAGGCCCAGTTTTTACGTAGACGATTGGCCAGCTCACTGCCGGGAGCGGATATTTCCATATCTGTCATTTGTATCCTGTCAATCGACTGTTTATGGCGTTGTCGATGGACGCCAACCAGCAGCCGGCATTTGATGGGGCCATTGTAGAGTGCGTGCCGGCCATTCCAGTTGAGTCCGACCAGATCGGCAAGATCAGGGTTGGCCGAGAAAAATCCCATTCGCCATCCGGGAAAATCTTCCTCAAAACGATTTCCTAAAAAACGATACAGGTATTTTACTGCGATGTGTTCGGAAAGGCGCTCTCCATAGGGTGGATTGGTTATGAGCAGTCCATTTTTTCCAGGACAGCGCAGTCGGGAAAGTTGCGCCTGTTTAATGATAATCTTATCGGTCAAACCTGCGCGGGCAATGTTCTTTCTGGCGGCCGCAACGGCCAGTGGATCGGCATCATAGCCGATAATCCGTGGCCAGGTTCTGTCCTGAGCTGCCTCCTCACGCTCCAGGGCTTCATTGACCAGGCTGTCCCATATTTTTTTGCTGTGCCGTTTCCAGAACATAAAGCCGAAATTTTTTGCATTTCTCTGCAGGCCCGGGGCAGAGTCGCCAAGTATCAGGGCTGCTTCGATCAACAGGGTGCCGGAACCGCACATGGGATCAAGCAGGATGGTGTCACCTGGAAAATCACCGGCAACCCCGCTTAGATGAACGATGGCAGCGGCCAGGGTTTCCTTGAGCGGGGCCGGACCGCCCTGTTCGCGGTATCCGCGTCGGTGCAGGCTGTCACCGGAAAGATCAATGGCAAGGCTTGCCAGCTCACCCCTGATATGCAGGTTGAGGCGGATTCCCGGTCGGTGGACATCGATATTTGGCCGTTTTCCGGTCCTTGCGCGAAAATAATCGACAATTGCGTCTTTGACTCGCAGGGAGGCGTAATGGCTGTGGGTGATGGATGAATCCGAAAGGGTACAGTAGACGGCAAAGGTGGCTGCAGGCATGAAATGGACGTCCCACTCAATGGCGTTTACCTGTCGGTACAGGGCATCGGTATCCGGGGCTTTAAAAGTTGCAAGCTGCAGAAGTATGCGCGATGAAAACCTGGACCAGAGGCAGGCCCGGTAGGCTGTTTCCAGTCTCCCGTTCCAGGATACAGCGCCGGGAGTTGTGGTAACATTTATGCCGCCGAATTCCTGAATTTCCATTTTGACCAGGTCTTCCATGCC
>CAZURY010000477.1:0-2096 GCA_964623145.1 uncultured Desulfobulbus sp.
AAAAAAACGGCAGCCTGTATTGTGCAGGACTGCCGATTTGATCTTTCCCTTGAAACAAACAGCTTAAGGCATCCTTAACTCAGCATATCAAGTCGCCTCTGGTGACGACCACCGGCAAATGGTGTAGTCAGCCAGGTATTAACAATATCAAGGGCTATCTCGATGCCTAAGACCCTTCCTCCAAGACAGAGAATATTGGCGTTATTATGCTCCCTGCTCATTTTAGAGGTATACGACTCATGGCATAAGGCAGCACGAATATCACGATATCTGTTGGCCGCAATTGACATCCCTATTCCTGTTCCACAAATAAGTATGCCGGATTCACATTTTTTTTCCTGTACAAGAACACAGACTTTCTGACAAATTTCCGGATAATCAACGGAATCTTTTGAAAAACAACCGACGTCAGTACCTTCATGCCCAAGGTCCGTCAGCAATGAAGCTACAATTTCCTTCATCTCAAATCCACCATGATCACTACCAATAGCAATTTTCACAGATTACTTTTCTCCAATCATGAAAAAGATTTCATTATGATAACACCATTTGTTCCACCAAAACCAAAAGAATTGGACATGGCTGCAGAGGGTCTACTCTCTCTTGCTTCATTGGGAACATAATCAAGATCGCACTGCGGATCAGGATTCTCCAAATTAACCGTAGGCGGGATAATACCATGGTACAACGTTAATGCCGTAAAAACCGATTCAATCCCGCCGGCACCGCCGAGCATATGTCCGGTCATGGACTTTGTTGAACTGATCTCGAGTTTACCGGCATGATCTTTGAAAACAGTTTTGATCGCCACAGTTTCACAACGATCATTAAGAGGTGTTGAAGTGCCGTGCGCATTAATATAGGAAATATCTTCAGGTAGCATTCCTGCATCCTTAAGTGCCATAGCCATGCAGCGGGCGCCACCTTCCCCGTTTTCAGGTGGAGCGGCAATGTGATAGGCATCGCTTGTCTGACCAAAGCCGACAATTTCAGCATAGATAATCGCGCCTCTTTTACGAGCGGTTTCGAGCTCCTCAAGAACAAGCATGCCCGCACCCTCGGCAATGATAAAACCATCGCGGTCACGGTCAAAAGGTCGAGATGCTTTTTCAGGAAAATCATTTCTGGTCGACAGCGCTTTCATTGATGAAAAACCGCCTACCGCAAGGGGACAGATAACAGATTCAGCGCCACCTGTCAGGGCAACATCACAATCGCCATAGGCAATATGACGAAAAGCCTCGCCAACAGCGTGCGTTCCTGCAGCACATGCAGTGGATAGGGAAAGATTAGGTCCCTTGGCCCCTAAATGCATTGAAATGTGCCCCGATGGCATATTGGGAATAACCCGGGGTATGAAAAAAGGGGTTATTCTTCTGGGGCCTCTTGCCCGGTAAACATCTTGATATTGCTCAATGGTAGGCAGTCCTCCCATGCCGCATCCAGTGATAACTCCTACTCTGTCCGCATTATTTTCCGTAATAGTGAATCCGCTTTCTTTCCAGGCCATGTCAGCTGCTGCAACGGCATACTGAACAAAGTGGTCAAGATTTTTTAACTGCTTTTTTTCAAACCAGAGTGCAGGATCGAAATCCTTGACCTCTGCAGCAATTTGAGCGGCCTGATCGGAAGCATCAAATCGGGTAATTGCAGCGACTCCACTTTTACCCTGAATCAATGCCTCCCAGGTTTTTTCCTTTCCCGTACCAAGTGGGGTAACCAGGCCGACCCCGGTAACGACTACCCTTCGTTTCACAATATCTGCCTTGTATTAACCTTGAATTTTACCTATATAATCGATGGCATCTTGTACTGTGGCAATTTTTTCGGCATCTTCATCCGGAATTTCTACATCAAATTCTTCTTCCATTGCCATTATCAATTCTACCAGATCCAGAGAATCAGCGCCAAGATCATCAACAAAAGATGCTCCGGGAACCACTTTCTCTTTATCAACACTTAGCTGCTCGACAATGATATCCGTCATTTTCTCATCAATTGCCATCGGTTATCTCCTCTATATAGTTTTTATTTTTGGGGCGGATCAACCGCCTCGACATCATTACACCGGCAAGGGGCAAAACAGGAAGCAACAG